>JAQGII010000456.1 GCA_028291305.1 Caulobacteraceae bacterium | reverse complement strand
GCGACAGGTCGAACAGGCCGGCGCGCAGTGTCCAGCCGCCGCGATACCATTCCGCCGCCGCGCCATAGGTGAAGCCCCAGGCGTCCGCCGCATAGTCGAAGCTGCCGGTGTCGATTAGCGACCAGTTGAGGAAGTCCTGGCGCGGGTCGTGGGCATAGCTGTTGGCGTCGAAGATGTCGGGAACGCCGAACTTGCCCACAGTCAGCACCAGCCGGTCCGCGCTGTGCGACCCGCCCAGGACATTGAGATCGGCCTCGGTCGCGGCGCGCCCGCCGCCCAGATCGACGGTCTGCCTCAGGAACAGGCGGGGCAGCTTCAGGTAAGGCTGGCGGTCGCCGACCTTGTAGGCCTCGCCACTCGGATAGCCGGCCACGCCCAGGGTATTGGACAGGCCGAAGCCCTGGTCGATCTCCGGATTGATCCACAGTTCAGCGCCCCTCCACGGCCGGACGCCGGCGTAGAGGGTGACGTCCGCTGTCTCATCTCCGCGAGCGCCGGGGTCCAGGCTCTGGTCGCCGCGATAGGGCGAGCGGAAGGCCGGATGGTATTGCAGCGTGGCGGTGGCCTGGACGTGCAGGGCGAAGGCCTGGTCCTTGTTGTCCCCTGCCGCGGGGCCGCCGCGATCGAAGCCCTGCGCACGCGCCACTGTTGCCACCAAGGCGATCAGCATCGATCCGGCCAGGGCAGCCGCCCGGTTGAACGTCTTCGGCATGAGCTCCCCTTCGGCTCCGTTATGGAGGTGGGTTATGACACCCGGGATACCAACGCTCTTCGTCCGTATTGGACGCATATACTATAGGGGGGTATATCTTAATGGCAGGCTGACCCAGGTGCGCGGCTAAGTCAAACGGCGCAGGTTGGGAGTCTGGCGCGAACCACGATCACGGCGCCTTCCCCGGTCCGGCGTTGCTGACGGACTGAATCTTGGCCGACGAGCGCAGGTCGCGCGGATGGTCGAACAGGATGATCAGCGAAGCGATCGTCACGAACACCGCCGCAGCCACGAACAGCGAACACAGATCGCTGTGGTTGCGCCTGCGCGCGCGGGGCCTAGCCCCGGCTGCCGGATAGAGGGGCCGCAACCGTCGCTTCAGATCCAGGCCGCCGGGTTGTTTCATCGTTCGCATCCCTGAGCGATGGCCTAGGCGTGACGGGCGATGGCGAGTTGCACGATGCGGACGAGCACCAGCCCCCCGGCAAGGAGCAGATACCCCCGGAGCACGCCCATCCAAAGGGCCTCGCTGCGGGTCAGGCGGGGCGGTGGAAGCTGGTCCAGCGCCGGCATGCGCCAGTCGGCGCGGTTCGATCGGTCGATCGCGTCCCGGCGCCCTGTTCTGAGGCTCGACGCCGCCCATCCGACCAGCGCCAAGATGCTGCCGCCCACCAGAATGCCGACGATCACGCGGCCATCGAGCCCAGGGTAGAGCACGGCGGCGGTGAGGATCACCGACATCATCACCAGTGCGGCGATCACCGCCCCGGTGAAGAGGTTCAGCCAGGGACCATTGCGCCAGGGCCCCAGTACAGCCTTGTCATTGCAAAGCAGCAGCAGGAAGACGGTGGCGCTGGGCAGCAGCACGCCCGCAAGGGTCTGCACGGCATTGGTCAGCAGGCCTAGGGGCGTGCCGGGGATCAGCACAAGCGCGGCGGCCAGGCCAATCAACCCGGCGTAGACCAGATAGAATCCGATCGCCTCCGAAGGCTTGCGGTGCAGGGAATGGTTCAGCTTGAACACGTCGCCGATGGCGTAGGCCGTCGCCAGCGACACCGCCCCCGCCCCGATAATCGAGGCATCGATCAAGGCGATGGCGAACAGGACCCCGGCCAGGCGGCCCGCGTGATGTTCCAGGCCCATCGCCACCGCCTTGGCGTCGGTGAAGTGCCCGAATTCCGGACGTCCTGCGAAGGCCGCCGCCGTGAACGCCATCATGGCCACCGCGCCGACCACCACCAGGACGATGCCGATCACCAGGTCCGCCTTTTCATAGGCCATGAACCGCGGGGTGATCCGCTTGTCGATGACGTAGCTCTGCTGGAAAAACAGCTGCCAGGGCGCCACGGTGGTGCCGACGATGGCGATGATCAGCAGCATGACGTCGCTGAGCTTGCCGGTCTTGGGCAGGTTGGGGATGAAAAAGTCGCGGGCGACCTGCCCCGCTGGCGGATGGGACATGAACACGATCGGGGCCAGCGCCAAGCTGGCGACGACCAGCACCATCATGAAGCGCTCGAAGCGACGGAAGCTCCCGGTGGACGCCGCCGCAACGGTGACCGTCGCCGCCGCGATGACGCCCCAGAGCTTGGGCAGGCCCAGGTATTCCAGGCCCAGAGTCACCCCGATGAATTCGGTGACGATCGTCAAGGCGTTGAGCAGGAACAGATCGATGACGCTGAAGGCGCCCCAGAACCTGCCGAAGCGCTGGAAGATCAACCGCGCGTGCCCGACCCCGGTGACCACGCCCAGCCGGAGCACCATCTCCTGATTGACGAACAGCACAGGCGCCAGCAGCAGCAGGGTCCAGAGCAGGCTGGTCCCATAGTTCTGACCCGCCTGGGCGTAGGTGCCAAAGGCGCCGGCATCGTTATCCCCAACCATGACGATCAGGCCTGGGCCCAGGATGGCCAGTAGCGTCACCAGGCGCTTGCGCCAGCCCTGACGCGGCGCATGGTCGCCGAGGCGGATAGAGCCGAAAGCGCCCTTGATGTCCCCCTGGTGGGCGGAATCGAGATGAGCGGAAGCGACGGAAAGCGAGTCAGCGGGAAGATCGAACGGGGCCATGGCGAGATCGCTTTTCATGAGGTCCGTCGGGTGCACGCAAGCCGGGGATCACCGATTGGCCAAAGCCCCGGCTCGCTGGAAATCATTGCGACAGGGCCGACGAGCTGGCCGACCAACGGCAGACGGGCCTGCCATCGGCGGCCATGGGCCAGGCGGCGATCAAGCGCCCCGACCCGTGCGCCATGCGCCATGCGTTCCGCCTGCGCCGGCAGCCGCCGCGAGGCCGCATCGTGGACGCTGCGGAAGTCATGGATGGAGGAGAAGATGGCCATCGAAGCCTCCCCTTGCCTAAGCGGTTGTGCTCAAGCCCAGGAGACGATGGCCGCGCCGGATCAGCGGCGGGCCGAGATCCTAAGTGCAGTCAAACAATCCCTGAGCGACGATCCGGCCAACCGAGATCATGACGGCGGGCGCAAGGCGCCGACTGCCATCCTCGCTGGACGGGCTGCTAGATCGCGGGTTCATTGTGATCCCTGGTCTGGTTGTCGAAGACCTTCGCCGGAGCGATGATCGAGCGGGCGCGAAGCATTGCGCTTCGCAACCCCCTTGGGCTCGGATATACCGTAGGGGGCTATCTTATCAAGAGGCGCCGAAGGAAATAATGGGTCACGTCGCAAAGGAGAAGGCGAAGCTTCTGAATCGCCTTCGCCGGCTCAAAGGCCAGATCGAAGCCATCGAACGGTCGGTGGAGCAGGACAAGGAATGCGCCAGCGTCCTGCAACAGGCCACCTCCTGTCGCGGGGCCATGGATGGCTTCATCGCCGAGGTGATCGAGGACCATATCCGCGAGCATATGGTCGATCCGTCCGCCACGCCCGACGACCCCCGCCGCCAGGCGGCCGAGGAATTGGTCGAGATCGTCCACGCCTACCTGACCTGAAGGCGCTCTATCGGCTCCGCCGGGTCGGAGGCACCGCGGTCGTCGGCGGCGCCGCCGGCGGGCTTGCCGCGGTGTTGCCGCCAAGCGCCAGGGCGAAGGCGGCGGTGGAGTTCATGCTGTCGATCATGGCGGTCGGCATCAGGATGGTCGCGCCGCGCTCCTTGGTCGTCTCGTAGATGATGTTCATGGCGCGCAGCTGCAGGGCCGCGGGGTGGCTGGCGTAGAGCTTGGCGGCCTCGACGAACTTGCCGGCGATCTCGGCTTCGGCCGCCCCCAGGATCACCCGCGCCTCCTTCTCGCGCTCGGCCTGGGCCTGGCGGGACATGGCGTCCTGCAGCGCCACCGGAATGGCCACGTCGCGGATTTCCACGGACAGGACGGTGACGCCCCATTCGGCGGTCTTGCGGCCGATCTCCGTCAGCAGTCGCGCGTCGGCGGTCTTGCGATCCGACAGCAGGGCCGAGAGCATGGACGAGCCGATGGTTTCGCGCAGGGACGTCTGGGCCACGCGGTCGATAGCCTGGCGGTAGTCGGTGATCTGCAGGGCCGCGCGCTCGGAGTCGTGCACCTGCCAGAAGATGATGGCGTCCACGTTCACCGGCACGGTGTCGCGGGTCAGGGCCTCCTCGGCGTTGAAGGCGGTGGTCTGGATGCGCTCGTCGATCACCGCCACGACCATGTCGAGCACCGGGATGATCCAGAACAGGCCGGGGCCCTTGACCCCCTGCAGCTTGCCCGCGCGCAAGACCACGAACTTCTGCCAGGTGTTGGCCATTTTCAGCGCCATGCCGATGCCGACCGCGGCCAGCAGCACCGGCGCCGCCAGGAAGACCAGCCTCTGCTCGGCCAGGAACACGCCCAGGACGCCCAGGACGACGACAACGAAGACGGTGATCGGATTCATCGGAATTGCTCCTCGGCTGGGCCGAGCCTAGCACACCCTTGGTATAGGCTTCGTTCAACCTATAGAGTCGCGCACGTCCTTCGTGCCGTTCGGGAGCGCGCATGCCGCACACCTCGCCCCAGTCCAAGTCCCCCAGCTATCGCCTGCCGATCGAGGACACCGACTTCCTGCATCGCGATGAGTTGCGCGGGGTGCGTCTTCAGCTGGAGTACGACAAGCCGGAGATCCTGCTGCGCGAATGGGGCGTGCGCTCGACCATCATCGTGTTCGGCAGCGCCCGCATCCCCTCGCCCGAGCGGGCCAGGGCGATCCGCAAGGCGGCGGGCGGCGCGTTGGACGACGCGGCCGAGGCCCTGCTGACCCGGCATCTGGCCTACTACCAGGCCTCGCGCGAGTTCGGCCGCATCGCTTCGGAGCGCGGCGGCGCCTTCGCCCCGGTCGATCGCTGGCGCGACAACGTCATCGCCACCGGCGGCGGGCCGGGCATCATGGAAGCGGCCAACCGCGGCGCCTACGAGGCCGGAGCCCCGACCATCGGCTTCAACATCAACCTGCCCACCGAGCAGTTCCCCAACCCCTACACCACGCCTGAGCTGACCTTCCGCTTCCAGTATTTCGGCATGCGCAAGATGCACATGGCCATGCGCACCAACGCCCTGGTGGTGTTCCCCGGCGGCTTCGGCACCCTGGACGAGATGTTCGAGTTGCTCACCCTGCAGCAAACCGGCAAGGCGCCCGCCTCGCCCATCGTGCTGATGGACGAGGCCTATTGGCGGCGCCTGATCAACTTCCAGGCCCTGATCGACGACGGCATGATCCGCGAAGCCGATATGAACCTGTTCGCCTTCGCCGAAACCGCCGAGGAGGCCTGGAGCCAGCTGGTGCAGCGGGGCCTGCGCGACCACGCCCCGCCGCACCCTCGCTAGGCGATCAGAAGGCCGCCTTGAGGCTGACCTGGAAGTTGCGCGGCGCCTGCCAGTAGTACTGGTCGTAGGGCGACGGCGCGGTCTTGGACACCGAGGTGATCGACGTGACGGCCTGGCTGTTGGCGATGTTCATCACCTGGCCCTCCAGCCGATAGCGGTCCCAGGTGTAGGAGGCGCTGAAGTCGGCCTGGTGGTAGCCGGGGATGTGGAAGGACGACAGCTGCCCCTCCTGGGCCCACTGCTCGCCGACGTACTTGTCGACCACCGAGGCGGTCCACGGCCCGCGCTTGTAGAGCATGCCGACCCCGAAGGTGTTCTTCGGCGCGGACTTCACCTGCAGGTTGGTGGCGTTGTCCTTGGCGTCGTTGATCGAGCCGTTGGCGAAACCCGACAGCCAGTTGGTGAAGGCGTAGCTCAGCTGGCCTTCGACGCCCTGATAGGTCACGCCGCCCTGGTTGGAGTAGAGGACCTCGCCCGCCAGGGGCGAACCCGCGGCGACGGTGGTGGTGCTGATCCTGTTCTTGAAGTCGATCTTGTAGACGTCGAAGTCCGCCGTCCATTGGGCGCCGTGATAGACGGTGCCGAGCTGGTAGTTGGTGGAGGTCTGCGGCACGAGGCTGGAGAGGTCAGGACCCGAGGAGGGGTTGGCCGTCGGACCGGCCACCTGGAAGGCGCTGATGTCCGGCACCAGGATGCCGGTGGCGTACTGGCCATAGACGGACCAGTTGTCCTTCAGCTTGTAGTTCACGGTGAGGAATTCCAGGTCCTTCTGGAACGTCTTGCTGGCGTTCAGCGGCGTGCGCGTCTTCTGGTTGGCTAGGGTGTTCACGCGGATGGTGTAGTTCACCCACTTGAAGCCGGGCGTGATGGTCAGCTTGTCGGTGGGACGCAGTTCCAGGTCGACGAAGGGCTGATACTGGTCCCAGCCCGAGCTCTGGTCATACTCCTCGTTCTGCGGGACGATGATGCCGTTGGCGGCGGTGCCGGCCTTCTGGCGATAGTCGGGCACGGTGCGCCCGCGGGTGGCGTCGTAGTCGTAGCGGAAGCGCTTGGTATCGGCGTGCTCGACCCACAGGCCGGGCCTCAGATCGCCGAAGCCGAAGTTCCAGTCCAGGTGCGTGATGTCGCCGTAGATCTGGTACTTGTTCAGCTTGATGTAGCCGGGGACGTCGCCGTTGGCGATCGCCTTGGACCCCGGCGCGGGGGTCCATCCCAGCCCGGTCCCGCTGGCGACGTCTGTGGGCGTCAGGGTCGGGTCGACCGTCGATTCGGTGTCGTTCTTGTAATAGTAGACGTAGGGCTGGGTCTCGACCTTGAGATTCGAGGTCAGTTCACCGTTCAGCTTGGCATAGTCGAAGTAGGTACTCTTCGTGACGACGTTGTAGCCGTAGTAGGTCGGCAGCTTCGGGTCGTTGGTCAGGGCGAAGTTCTTGCCGTAGGCGGCGGCCTGGGCAAGGGTTGCGCCGGCGTTGTCGTTGGTGTTGATCTTGATGAAGTTGTAGGCGCCGAACAGCGTCAGTTGCCACTTGTCGTTGATCGGCACGATCGCGCGGATCATCTGGTTGTTTTCTTGCGCCTTGTTCAGCGTCAGGTAGCCGTCGGTGACCAGTTCCTGGAAGTTGAACAGCACCCGCGCGTCGTTCAACTGCTTGATGTCGCCGGTGTTGAGCTTGGTCACCGACTGCCAGGTGTTGAACGAGCCGCCGGTCACGGTTTCCGAGCCACCGAACACATGGCTGACTTCCGGAGAGAACAGGTTGATGGAGCCGCCGAAGGAGGCGATGCCGACGTCGCCGGCCTTGCCGGGACCGCGGTCCACCACCACCGCGCCGATGGTCGAGGCGGGGAAGAAGGAGGTGGAGTGGTGCGTCGGGCCGTTGGCGTCGCCCCACGGGATGCCATCGTAGGTGACGTTGTAGTTGCCGTCGTTGAAGCCGCGCAGGGTGCTCTTGGACTCACTGAGGCCCGGGCCGTTCTGGCCGACACCGCCGGTCACGCTCGGCGACAGGTTGGCGATCTGGGTGTAGTCGGCCGTCTGCGGCACGAACTGGTCGATGGCCTCGCGGGTGATGATGGTCTGCGGCTGGGTGGCGGCCAGGGACGCCTTGGCGGGGGCCGCGGCCAGGGCCGGGTTGGTGGCGACCACCACCAGTTCCTGCACGCGGTTGCCGAAGTCCGCCTTCTCTTCTTGGGCGCCGGCGGGCGCGGTGTCGGCAACGGTGGCCTCGGCGGCGCGGGCCGCGTCGCTGGCGGCGGCGAGCATCAAGGTGAGGCTGGCGCCGGTCAGCAGCCGAGCCAGGATATCGGTGTGGCGAGTCATGTGGATAGTGTCCCCTTTATTCTTCGATGAAGGGGTCACCGCGCACACGTCCGCGCTTGCCGCGGGGAGAGCCGCGACAGACCTGCATGACGTAAGCGAAGATATCGAAGCGGCCGCTTCGAATCCTTTTTCAGCACCCCAGGGGCGCTTTAAGCATTCGACAATACTTACCTCAAATGAACTCTCTTTGATGAATTCATGACGGTTTTACTTAAATTCATCCGCCCCGGGACGATCTCGGGGCCGCCGCGGCGGCGACCCGATCCACCGGAAAACGGTTGGACTGGGCGACGGCCAGGCGGGACGGCGCGGAGGCGGCGGACTGCGGCGTCGCCGAGGCGTGCGCGGCGGCGCAATTTCTGTATAACGGCGCGCCGGCCAAGCTGGCGCACGCGGTTATCCGAGGCCGATGCCCGGGCGCATCGGCTTGGGGATCGACACAAAAGGACGACGGAATGGACGGCAACAGCGCTGCGACCGGGATCGCGAGGGGGATGGGCCGCCGGGCCTTTCTGATCCAGGGCCTCGGCGCGGGTCTCGTCCTTGGCGCCCTGGGCCCGCCCCAGGCCCGCGCCGCCGTCTATGGCGTGCCGGCCGACGGCCGGCTGGCCTTCCAGGTCTGGCGCAAGAACGCCCATATCGGCGAACACGCTCTGCGGTTCGAGCAGGACGGCGACGCCCTGACCGTCCACATCGACGTGCACATCATCGTCCGGATCGGCCCGGTGCCGGTGATGCGATACACTCACAGCAGCAAGGAGCAATGGCAGGGCGGCCAGTTCCAGGGGCTGGAGGCCACGACCCATTCCAACCTGGACAGGCAGCATGTCACCGCCCGGCGCAGCGCCGACGGCCTCTACATCCAGCCCGTCAGGGGCGCGCCCTACACCGCCTCAGGCGACACCCTGCCCATGAGCCACTGGAATCGCCAGGTGATGAGGGCGCCCCTGTTCGATCCCGACGACGGCAGGCTGCTGCGCGAGACCACCCGGGCTTTGAAGGGCGAGGAGATGGTCAAGCTGGCCGACGGCTCCAGCGTGCGCGCCACCCGCTACACGATCACCGGCGACGCCTCGGTGGACGACTGGTACGACGCCAACAACGTCTGGACCGCCTTGCATAGCCGCGTCGTGGACGGCTCCTACATCGACTACCTGCGCCTCTGACGCGCGCTGCGGTCGGGGTGGCCCGCGCAAATGCGGGCCGCGTCTGACCTAGGGGGGAGACAAGCCAGACGCGGCCCGCAGGCGCCTTCGGGTCGGGCTCCGAAGGCTAGGACCCGAACGGGTCCATCCGAAGGAAAGGGCGACTAGCCCAGACCGCCGCGCATGGGGCTGCGGCCCATGCGACCGGCCATCATCATCGGCAAGACGTCGAAGGCGCGGCGCTGTTCGGGGCTCAGCGCTGCGTAGAAGGTCCTGGTGGCGGAGGCCGCCTGCTGGAAACGGGCCTGGCGCTGGGCCATCCGCGCTGCCTTGCGGTCGAGCCGCTGGGGCGTGGTCATAGGGGCCTGGCCGAGGCCCTGATCGCGCTCGCGCCCCGGTTCCGGACGGCCGCCGTCATCCTTCCGCGGCCGCGCCAGGGCCGCCAGATAGGCGTGGAAGGCCGTTTCCTGGTCCGGTTTAACGGACAGGACGTCATGCAGCATCTGTTCGCGGCGCGCGCGCTTCTGCCCGAACTTCCCGCCCCGATCCGCCACGCCGGGCGGGCCGGCTCCAGGGGCGGCGGGCGGACGATTCTGCGCTATGCCCGCCGTCGCGACGGCGGCAAGGCCAAGGCAAAGGGCGCCGGCGACGGCGCGTTTCCAGGATCCGGTCATTTCGCATGCAACTCCAGGCAGGTATCTCCAGTGACCCCATCCAAGCAGCGCCCCATCTTTGAGCGATGTCGCGCGCGGGCCGCTTTGCGTCGGTTTATGTCGGCGGGCCGATCTTCGCCGCCTTGCCGCCGCGTCCTTTCGAACAGGCGTGGAACCCAGGCGCGACTCTTTGGCGCCAGGGGGCTGGCGTTTTGCCAATCGCGACTGCATCTGATATTCACTTGCAGGTAGCGCGCGCCCGGAGGAAGTCTTAAGGCGATGAATGTGCAGTGGCGTCGTCAGGAACAGTCGCAGGCCCCCTCGCCGGCCGGACTGGTGCGGCTGAGCGATGCGCGGCGCGGGGACCGGGGCGTCGTCATCGCCGTGTCGCCGCAGGCCATGACCGCCGCCAGCCTGGACGAGCGCGAAGAACTCGAGCGCCGCCTTCTGGAGATCGGCTTCGTCGAAGGCGCCCGCGTGGCCGTCCTGCACGAGGGCTTCATCGGCCGCGACCCCATCGCCGTGCGCCTGGACGATATGCGCGTGGCCCTGCGTCGGCGTGAAGCCCAGGGCGTGCTGATCCGCCTGGAGGCGCCCGGGGAATGAACGCGCCCGTGGCGGTGCGCGATCTGCGAATCGCGCTGGTCGGCAACCCCAACAGCGGCAAGACAGCCCTGTTCAACGCCCTGACGGGCGGCCGGGCCAAGGTGGCCAACTACGCCGGCGTCACCGTCGAGCGCAAGGAAGGCTTCCTCACCTCCCCCGCCGGCCGCAGAGTGTCGGTGCTGGACCTGCCCGGCACCTATTCCCTGCGCGCCCGCAGCCCGGACGAGGAAGTCACCCGCGACGTGGTGCTGGGCCAGCGGGCCGGCGAGAACGCCCCCGACCTGCTGGTCTGTGTAGCCGACGCCACCAACCTGCGCCTGGTGCTGCGCCTGATCCTGGAGCTGAAGCAAACCGGCCAGCCGGCGGTGCTGGCGCTGAACATGATCGACATCGCCCAGCGCCAGGGCATCGACATCGACCTGGAGGCCCTGTCGCGCGAGATCGGCATGCCGGTGGTGACCACGGTGGCGACCCGCAAGCGCGGCATCGAGGACCTGCTGGCCGCCATCGACGCGCGCGCCGACCTGCACGAGGCGCAGGGCGCCTCCGCCTGGCACGCGCCCTCGGCCGCGGAAATCCGCGATTCCCACCGCCAGGCCGAGCGCATCCTCAAGATCGCGGTGCGTCCGCCCAAGCGGCCCGACACCTGGACCGGCAGGATCGACGGCGTGCTGCTGCACCCGGCGTCGGGCATCGTCATCCTGGTGGCCATTCTGTTCCTGATGTTCCAGGCGGTGTTCAGCTGGGCCACCCCGGTCATGGACCTGATCACCGCCGGCTTCGACTGGCTGTCTGCCCAGGTGGTCCACTATCTGCCGCCGGGACTGTTCCAGAGCCTGCTGGCCAACGGGATCATCTCCGGCGTCGGCAGCGTGCTGGTGTTCCTGCCGCAGATCATGATCCTGTTCTTCTTCATCATCCTGCTGGAGGACTTCGGCTACATGGCCCGGGCCGCCTTCCTGATGGACCGGATCATGGGGGGCGCGGGCCTGCACGGACGGGCCTTCATCCCGCTGCTCTCCTCCT
>JAQGII010000453.1 GCA_028291305.1 Caulobacteraceae bacterium | reverse complement strand
GCTGCCGTGGCCAGCAGCACCAGGGGGATCTGAAACCAGCCCGGCGCCATCAGGAAGAAGGGGTTATCCGCCGCGCTGGAGCTGCGCAGCACCAGGCCGCCCTGGCCCAGGTAGTTGAGGATCAGGCCGGGGTAGACCAGCACAAGCCAGGTCGCCTGGATGGGCTTGCGACCGAAATGACCCATGTCGGCGTAGAGGGCCTCGGCGCCCGTCACCGTCAGGAACACCGACCCCAGCACGGCGGGGCCGAGCCTGGGATGGCGCGCCAGCATGGCGATGCCCCTGGATGGGTCCAGGGCGGCGAGGATCTGCGGCGCCCGGACGATGGCGGCCACGCCCAGCACGGCCAGTACGCCGAACCAGACGACGCAGATCGGCCCGAACCAGCGGCCGACCCCGCCCGTGCCGCGCTTCTGCACCATGAACAGCGCCAACAGCAGGGCCAGGGCGATCGGCACGATGAAGGGCGCCAGCCCCTCGGCGCCGTGGATCACCTCCAGGCCCTCCACCGCCGACAACACTGAAATGGCCGGGGTCAGCATGGCGTCGCCGAAGAACAGGCCGGCGCCGACCATGCCGATGACGACGATCATCCTCGCCCCGCGCCCGCCCGCCCGCTGCACCAGGGCCATCAGCGACAGGGTGCCGCCTTCGCCGCGGTTGTCGAAGCGCATCAGGATGAGGACGTACTTGACGGTGACGATGACCATCAGGGTCCACAGCATCAGGGAGATGACGCCGATGGCGTCGGCCGCCTGCACCGCGCCGCTCTTGTCGCGCAGGTGGGCGATGGATTCCTTGAAGGCGTAGAGCGGGCTGGTGCCGATGTCGCCGTAGACCACCCCGGCGGACCCCAGGGCCAGCCCCAGGAAGGTGCGCCAGGCGGTCGATGTGGCCGGCTGGGCGGTGTGCGCGTCTTGGACTTCGAGGGCGGACATGAGGCGGCTTTCCGGCCATAGCGGCCTAGGGGCTTCTGCTCCGAGCCGCATAAAGATCCCATATGGTTGTGGGGCCCCGCGGCCCCCGCGGCCTTGCATCGGGACGCCGATAGGCCTTCCTTGACGCGTCGGCAGCGTCGAAGGAGCGCGGTCATGAGCATGGAAATCGATGCCGGATCGGAGAGGGGGGCGCCGCTGAGCGTCTTCGCCCGCTATGGGCTGACGCTGATGCTGCTGGCCGCCGCCACGCTCGGCGCGGTGATCTTCGACCAGCTGACCCGCGCGACGAACCTGTCCCTGGTGTTCGTGCTGCCGGTGGTGATCGCGGCGGCGACTTTCGGCTGGGGGCCGTCCCTGGCCGCGGCCGTCGGCGGGACCCTGGCCTTCAACTTCTTCCTGCTCGCGCCGCGCTACACGCTGCGCGTCAACAGTCCCGAGAACGTCTGGGCCCTGCTGCTGCTGCTGGCCACCGCCGCCCTGGTCAGCGCCGTGGCCGCCCAGTCGCGCCGCCGCGCCGACGCGGCCTGGCAGGCGGCCGACCAGGCGATGGCGCTGCAGGCCCTGGCCAAGAGCCTGATGGCCGCGTCGGACCGCGACGCCATCGCCTCGGCCAGCGCGGACGCGCTCGGCCGCCTGTTTGGCGCCCCGGCGGTGGTCCTGCTGGACAGCGGCGACGACCTGGCGGTCGCGGCGACGGCCTGCGGCGCGCGGCTGACCGCGGCCGACCATGAGGCGGCCCGCTGGGCGCTGGCCTCCCGGCTGGCCACCCACGGCGGCGCCTATCCGATCGAGGAGGCCCGGTTCGACTTCTGGCCGATCGTGTCGGCCCAGCGTCAGGGCGCCGCCATCGGCGTGCGGCTGGAGGGCCTGCCCGACGGCCGGCCGGCGGGCGCCGAACGCTTCATCGACATCGTGCGCGGCTATGTCGCCGTGGCCCTGGACCGCGAGCATTTCGCCGGCCAGGCCCTGGACACGCGCCTGGAGATCGAGAGCCAGAGGCTGAAGGCGGACCTGTTGGCCGCGGTCTCCCACGACCTGAAGACGCCGCTGTCGACCATCCTGTTCACCCTGCAGAGCCTGCAGAAGTTCGCCGGCGAGCATGACGACGAGGCGCGCGCCCAGCTCCTGGGCCTGGCCGAAAAGGAGACCGCCCGCCTGGGCGGCCTGGTGGCCAACCTGCTGGACATGGGGCGGCTCGACGCGGGGGCGGTGGTCGTCCGCGCCCGGGCCGTGCGGCCGGCCGACCTGGTGACCGCGGCCCTGGACGCCGCCGCCTCGGCCCTGGCCGGTCACCCGGTCCTGCACGAGGGCAGGGCGGCCGAGGCGGTCCTGGCCGACGCCCAGCTGGCCCAGACGGCGCTCGGCAACATCCTGGAGAACGCCGGCAAGTATGCGCCCGCCGGATCGGCCATCCGCGTGCGGCTCGGGGCCGGCGACGGGGTCGGCTGGATCGAGGTCGAGGACGACGGCCCCGGCTTTCCCGAACCCATCGAGCCCCTGTTCGAGAAATTCGCCCGGGGCGTGGAGGGCGACGGACGAGCCCCGGGCACCGGACTGGGCCTGGCCATCGCCCGGGGCTTCGCCCAGGCCCAGGGGGGACGGGTGGAGGCCTGCAACCGCTCGGACGGCCGGGGCGCCTGCGTGCGCCTGACCCTGCCCTTGAGCGCGGACCAGCCGGCATGAGCCCGGTCGCCGACCCGGCCACCATCCTGCTGATCGAGGACGACGCCAGCCTCAGCACCGCCCTCGCGGCGACGCTCAAGGCGGCCGGCTATCGGCCGGTCAGGGCGTCGAGCGCGGCCGAGGGGCTGCGCTGGTTCAACCACTACAACCCCGACCTGGTCCTGCTCGACCTGGGCCTGCCCGACCGCGACGGCCTGACGGTGATCGCCGACATCCGCGGCAAGGGCTCCACGCCGATCATCGTGCTTTCGGCCCGCGAGGCCGAGGCGATGAAGGTGCGGGCGCTGGACCTGGGCGCCGACGACTATGTGCAGAAGCCGTTCGGCGTCGACGAGTTGCTGGCGCGGCTGCGCGCCGGCCTGCGCCACGGGGTGCAGACGCGCGGCTCGGCGCCGGTGGTGTGCGCCGGCGGCGTGACCATCGACCTGGGCGCACGCGCGGTGACCAGCCAGGGCGAGCCGGTGAAGCTGTCGCCCAAGGAATACGACCTGCTGGCGGAGCTGGCGCTGAACCTGGGCCGCACCTTGACCCACAAGCAGCTGCTGCTGGCCGTGTGGGGCAGCGAGCGGGCGGATATCCAGTATCTGCGGGTCTATATCGGCCAGCTGCGGCAGAAGCTGGGGCCCGACGCCATCCTGTCCGACCCCGGCGTGGGCTACGCCCTGTCGACG
>JAQGII010000435.1 GCA_028291305.1 Caulobacteraceae bacterium | reverse complement strand
AAGGGGAGTCGTCTATGAACCTGAGCGGGGCCCTGTCCATCGCCCTTCCCGAGTGCTTCCTGACCGTCGCGGCTTTGCTGCTGCTGGTCGTGGGCGCCTTTAACAAGAAGGCCATCAGCCTGGTGTCCCTGGGCGCCGGCGCGGCCCTGGTGGTCGCCGCGGTGTTGGCGGCGGTCGGCCCGGCGGGCACAGCCTTCGGCAACAGCTATATCGCCGACAATGCGGCCGCCTTCGCCAAGGTGTTCATCTACGGCTTCTCCGCCGTCGCCGTTCTGCTGGGCGACCGCTGGCTGAAGCGCCTGGACAACCAGAGCTTCGAATTCCCGGTGCTGATCGTGATCGCGGCCCTGGGGATGGGCATGATGGCTTCGGCCGGCGACCTGATCGCGCTCTACATCGGCGTCGAGCTGCATTCCCTGGCGCTCTACGTCCTGGCCGCCTTCCGCCGCGACGACGCCCGCTCGTCCGAGGCGGGCCTGAAGTATTTCGTGCTGGGCGCCCTGTCGTCCGGCCTGCTGCTCTACGGCGCCAGCCTGATCTACGGCTTCGCCGGTTCGACCCGCTTCGACGTGATCGCCACCGCCATGCACGTGACCGGCGCGGCGGGCACCGGCGTGCTGTTCGGCCTGGTGTTCCTGATCTGCGGCCTGGCCTTCAAGGTGTCGGCCGCGCCCTTCCACATGTGGACGCCCGACGTCTACGAAGGCGCGCCCACGCCCGTGGTCATCTTCATCACCACCGCCCCCAAGCTGGCCGCCATGGTGCTGATCGCGCGGGTGCTGATCGACGCCTTCGGCAACACCTCGGACCAATGGCGGCAGGTCGTGCTGGCCATCGCCATGATCTCGGTGCTGGTCGGCGCCTTCGCCGGCCTGGCGCAGAAGAACCTCAAGCGCCTGATCGCCTATTCCTCGATCGCCAACATCGGCTACGCCCTGATCGGCCTGTCGGCCGCCAACCAGCAGGGCGTGCAGTCCATGCTGGTGTTCATGGTGCTGTACATGATCGACGTCACCGGCTTCCTGGCCTGCCTGATTGCCCTGAAGCGCGACGGCCGGCCGATGGAGACCCTGGCCGACATGGCCGGCCTGGTGCGGGTGCGCCCGGGCCTGGCCCTGGTGATGACGGCGCTGTCGTTCTCCTTCCTCGGCCTGCCGCCGTTCAGCGGCTTCTGGGCCAAGTTCTTCGTGTTCCGCGCGGCCCTCAACGCCGGCCTGTGGCCTGTGGCCGTGGCCGGCCTGGTGTTCAGCGTGGTGGCCGCCTTCTACTATCTGCGGGTGGTCAAGGTGATGTGGTTCGATCCGCCCGTGGGCGCCGTCGACAAGCCGGCCGGCGACGCCCAGGCGATCGCCTTCGCCGCGGCCCTGTTCTCCTTCCCCGTGGTGATCGTGGCCCTCGGCTCGCTGGAGACCTTCGCCATGTCGGCCGCCTCCGCGCTCAGCATCCGCTAGGGCTGGTTCCATCCCATCCGCTGCGGTGAAATGACTGCGGTTGTGATCTTCGAAGAGCTGGATTCCACCAACGCCGAGGCCCGCCGCCGGGCCGAGGCGGGCGAGCGCGGGCCCGTCTGGCTGCTGGCGCGGCGGCAGAGCGCCGGCCGCGGGCGGCGCGGACGCTCCTGGGAGGCGGGGCAGGGCAACCTCACCGCCACCCTGCTGCTGACCCTCGATAAGCCGCCGCTCGAGGCCGCCCAGCTGGCCTTCGTCGCCGCCATCGCCGTAGGCCGGATGGTCGAGGCCTATGTCCCCGCCGCGCTGATCGCCTTCAAATGGCCCAACGACATCCTGATCGAGGGCCTCAAGGCGTCGGGCGCGCTCATCGAATCCGGGCCTGCTCCCGGCGGCGGCCTGTGGCTTGCCGTGGGGGTGGGGGTCAACCTCGCGGACTTCCCGACCGATGTGGAGCGGCCGGCCACGGCGCTCGCCGCACACCTGCGCCACGACAGGGTCCGCGCCCACGGACAGGACGAGGCGCTGGAGCGGCTGGCGACGACATTCGACCAGGCTCTCGCGCTGTGGCTGGCCGAGGGGTTCGAACCCGTCCGACGGGCCTGGCTGGAGCGCGCCGTCGGCATCGGCGGGCCGTGCAGCGCGCGCCTGCACAGCGAGACGGTGAGCGGGACCGCCGAAGGCCTCGACGCCGATGGGGCCCTGCTGCTACGGCTCAACTCCGGCGAACTGCGCCGGATCACCGCCGGCGACGTCTTCTTCGGAGCGCCCTGATGCTTTTGGCCATCGAGCAGGGCAACACCAACACGGTCTTCGCCGTGCACGACGGCCAGGATTGGCTGGCGCAGTGGCGCACGTCCACGGACAGCGCGCGCACGGCCGACGAATATGCGGTCTGGTTGAGCCAGTTCCTCCAGATGCAAGACTTGACCATCAAGGCGCTGGACGCGTGCATCATCTCCACCGTGGTGCCCCAGAGTTTGTTCAACCTGAGGAATCTCAGCCGCCGCTATCTCAAGGCCGAGCCCTTGGTAGTCGGCGAGAACGCCCAGCTCGGCATCCAACTTCGTATCGACAACCCCGCGGAAGCCGGGGCGGACCGGCTGGTCAATGCGATCGGCGCCTTCGTCAAACACGGGGGGCCCTTGATCGTGGTGGACTCCGGCACCGCCACCAACTTCGACATCATCGGTTCGGACGGCGCCTTTGAGGGCGGCGTGATCGCTCCCGGCGTCAACCTGTCGATGGAAGCCCTGCACAAGGCCGCTGCGAGGCTCCCGCGTGTGGCCATCCAGCGTCCGCCCAAAGTGATCGGCACGGATACCGTCGGCAACATGCAGTCGGGCATCTATTGGGGCTATGTGTCACTGATCGAAGGGCTGATCGACCGCATCAAGGCAGAGTACAGCCGCCCCATGCGCGTGATAGGGACAGGCGGCGTGGCTTCCCTGTTCCAGGGGGCTACCGACCGCATCGACGAATTCGACCCAGATATTACCGTCCGCGGCCTTCTCGAAATCTGGCGGCGCAATCATCAAATTCCGGCGTAATGGCAAAATCAAAGCAAGACGAACTCGTATTCCTGCCGCTCGGCGGCTCCAACGAGATCGGGATGAACTTCAACTGCTACGGCTTCGGGCCGCCTGATGACCGCAAGTGGATCATCGTCGATGTGGGGGTGACCTTCGGCGACCAGACGACGCCGGGCGTCGACATCATCATGCCCGACCCGTCCTTCATCGAGGCCTATGCCGACGACATCATCGGCATCGTGCTGACCCACGCCCACGAAGACCATATCGGGGCGATCGGCTGGCTGTGGCCGCGCCTGCGGGCGCCGCTCTACGCCACGCCCTTCACCGCCTATCTGATCCGCGAAAAGCTGCGCGACGCCGATCTGCTGGACGATGTGGAGATCAACGAGGTGCCGCTGGGCGGGCGCTTCCAGCTCGGCCCCTTCGACCTCGAGCTGATCACCCTGACCCACTCCATCCCGGAGCCCAACGGCCTGGCGATCCGTACACCGCTGGGCAATATCCTGCACACCGGCGACTGGAAGATCGACGCCGACCCGCTGCTGGGCGGCC
>JAQGII010000430.1 GCA_028291305.1 Caulobacteraceae bacterium | reverse complement strand
CCACCAGCACCGCGCCGCCGACGGGGTCGCCCGAGGCTGCGTACTCCCGCAGATACAGTTGGCCGGTGGTGCTGGCGCCCTGGTACTGCCTCCAGGACACGACATAGCCGCCGTCCGGCAGGCCGGCGACCGAATAGGGGCCGAGGTTGGTGAACTCGCCACCGCTGTAGGACCACGAGAAGGCGGTCGCGGCTCCCGCCGGCTGCCCCTGCGCGTCGAAACGGGCGAGGAAGAGGCTTTCGGACCATTGGTAGTAGTGGGCGTAGGCGACGACATAGCCGCCATCCGCCAAGGGCGCGATCAGGGGCTGTCCCAAGGCGTCCACGCCGCCGTGGATTTGCACGAACGCCGGCCCGACGGCCTGGCCGTGGGCATCGAACTCCTGCACCGAGAAGGAGGCGCCCTGTTGACTCTGGACATAGCCGCCGGCCGGCAGGATCGCCGTAGCGCCGTCGGCGTCCGAGGTGAAGGCCAGCGGGGCCGCAGGCGGAGCCGCGCCGATCGCGTGGGGCCCGGCGACCAGGAGGCCGTTGGCGTCATAGTCGGCGGCCATGAGGCCGTCGGCCGTCTGCCAGGCGACGGAGAACCCGCCGTCGACCAGGGCTTGCCCGCCTATCCATCCGCTGCCGGCGGCGGTGACGGAGGTCGGTGAGCCGAGAGGCTGCAGATTTGCGTCGAGCCGCTCGAACAGGACGCCCTCCGGCGTCTGGAAGACGATGGCCGCGCCGCCGTTGTTCAGAGAAAGAGAAATAGCCATGAACAATCCCCCCAGTATCAAGATTTAAGCGCCTGCCGGAACAACTCCGAGAGCCGCTTCGGGGCGGATGTGATGTTTGTTTCCCCCGACCACAATCAAGCCTGCGGCCATATTTGGCTGCATGCTTGGCTAGGTAACAAACTGAGCGGGAAATCGTTTCAGCTTTGCCGTAGATAAAATCCAGAATGCGGCAGAATAAAGTAGTGGGTCGGCCAGGCTACATTGCGCGCCGGGCCAGGGTCGGCGCCTGTGGACGGGCCGCCACCGGGCTCCCCCGAGAAGGGGCTGCCCGAAATGAGGCCCCTCGCCGCCAGCTGTGCCTTTCGGAATAACAAGCGGAACAATTCGCCAAACAAGCGGAACAACTTGGCCGTGTGCGCAATGATATCGAATGGCTCACGGTCTCTCCATAATTGAACGGGCGTACCAATTGGCTCGCGAGGGCAAATCCCTGTCCGAGCTACGGCGCTGCTTGTTCCTAGAAGGCTACTCGAGCATTACTGCTCAGTTATACGGTCCAGTTTTGCGGGCTTCTCTAAAAAGGGCCGCAAGGCAGGAGCGCGAACCTGCATCCTAGGGGGCAACACTGAAATCCAGGCGCGGGCGATCAGCTCCCGTCCGAGCACCAGCGAGTTCTGTACATTCGTCCGACGACTTTGAGCCGTCGGACACGTTCGACGGGCATGGCTTTCACTGCGCGAGTCTCCGGTCACCAAAGAACGGCAAACTATGGTTGCCTCAGCTCCACTGGCACATGATCTAGGGCTAAGCTTGGCGCTGGCCATGGTCATGTCTTCGACCGCCCCTTTGCTGCTGCTGGACGGCGATCTGAACGTCGTCGCGGCAAGCGCCTCTTTCTGTCACGCGTTCCACGTCGATCCGGCGAAGGTGGCGGGCCGGCAGCTGCTGGAGCTGGGAGAGGGGGAATGGAACATACCCCAGCTGCGCTCGCTGCTGACGGCTACGGCGTCAGGCGATGCGACCGTCGAGGCCTACGAACTGGATCTCGAAGGCGCGGGGGGCCGCCGTCTGTTGATCCTGAACGCGCAGAAGCTGGCTTACGGCGACCCGGGCCCGATACGATTGCTGCTGGCCGTTACGGACGTGACCCAGTCGCGCCTGCTCGCCAAGAAAGATCGCGAGCTGCTCCGGGCAAACGAGATCAGAACCGAGGAACTGCTGCGGGACAACGAAATCCTGATGCAGGAAGTGCGTCACCGCGTGGCCAACAGCCTCCAGATCATCGCCAGCGTGCTCATGCAGAGCGCGCGCGGGGCAAAGTCCGAGGAAACCAGGGGACAGTTGCGCGATGCGCACCATCGGGTGATGTCCATAGCGGACCTGCAGGACCACCTGGCCGCATCGACCCTGGGCACGGTCAATCTCCGCACCTACCTGACCAAGCTGTGCGACACCATCACCGCGTCGATGATCGTCGACCCGAACGCGCTGAGCCTCACCGTCACGGCTCAGGACGTGACCGTGGATGCCGGGATTTCCGTAAGCCTGGGGCTGGTGGTCACGGAGTTGGTGATCAACGCGCTCAAGCACGGCTTCCCCGACGGCGCTTCCGGCAACATCAACGTCGACTATGCCGCTGAAGGGGCCAGTTGGACCCTCACGGTGAGCGACACCGGCGTCGGCATGCCTACCAGGCCCTCGGCGGAGGGGGGGCTGGGCACGAGCATCGTCCAGGCCCTGGCTCGGCAACTGCGCGCTCGGGTGCAGGTGGCGTCCCCGGGCCGGGGCACGAAGGTGTCCCTCGTGCACAGCGAAGTCGCTTCTCAGGATTCCCCGGCGTCACAAGACGCCGTTTAGGGAGTCCGGCCGGGGTTGTTTGCCCGCCCCCTTCAGTCCGCGACGCGCGTCACGTTCAACAGGCGCGCCGTTGTCGCCTGACTGCTGCGAGGCGCGCCGGAATATTTTAGCGGAACCCTTCCTCAAGGAGCGGCGTTCGGCGTCGGGGGAGCTCGGGGGAAGCGATGGCCGCAACCGAACCACATGCAATCGGGCCGGGCCGGTGAGCGCGACGGTGCTCGTGGTCGAGGACGATCCTGACCTCCTTGAAGTGATCGATGCGACCCTCCGCTCAAGAGGCTTCGACGTCTGGCCGGTGGCCAACGACCTGAGCGCCTACCAGGTCCTGGAACAGGAGGGGGGCAGCATATCGGTGCTCATCGCCGACGTGGACATCGGCCCCGACACAAGCGGGTTCGACGTGGCGGAGCGGGCGCGCAGCCTCAATCCAGGCATCGGCGTCATCTATTTCACCGGCCGGCCCCTGGACTCGACCAAGCTCACCGTCGCGGACGGGGTGGTGTGTATGAAGCCCTTTGACCTCAACCGCCTCGCTGACCTGGTGGGCGCCCTGGTTGCGGGCGAACGACCGGGCCCAAGTCCGCTCTTTGGCTAGCCGTCGCCAAAGCTAATGAATTGATTTAACTCAGGAAGGGTGGCGGTGACGCAGGGATTCGAACCCTGGATACCCTTTCGGGTATGACGATTTAGCAAACCGTTGCCTTCAGCCACTCGGCCACGTCACCCACGCTGTTCTACGGGTCGGCTCCCGCCTTCGCCGGGCCACGGATGAATCCGGGGCCGCCGCGAGGGACGCTCTCCATAGCCCAAGCCAAACCAGGGGGCAACGCGGCTTAGGCCGGATATCCCGTTCGGCCCAAAAGCTGCGCCGGCCCGGCGCTGGCCGTCCTGCGGGCGCGGCATGCGCGGCATCCGGACGCCATTGCCTACGAGAACCTGACCCCGCTGATGGGCGATCCGGCCCCCTCCCTGGCGCCGGAGGCGTTGCAGGCCAAGCTCGTGACCGGCGGGCGCGGCGGCTACTGCCATGAGCACAACGGCGTGTTCAAGGCGGCGCTGGAGGCCCTGGGCTTCCAGGTGGCCCTCGGCCTCTCGTAGGACCGCTAGTAGGCCTGGCAGCTCGCCGGGGCCTGCTCAGACATCTTCAGGCTCGCCGCCAGCGCCGCCTTCACATCGCTGGACGAGGGCGCGGGCATGTCGAACAGCCGGTAGGTATGGTCCTGCAAAGGCAGGCCGTCCTGGCCCAGGAGCCGCACCTCCAGCGTATGGGCGCCGGTGGCGATGCGCATCAAGGCGGCGCTGGAGTCGATGTCGCGCTTGCCGTCCTGATAGGTTGACGAAAACGGCACGGCGCCCAGGAAACTGGCCTTGCTGATGCCCTCGGCCGGCGGACGCTCGTTCAACTGCTCGACGGCCTTGGCGTAGAGGTCCCAGGCGCGCACGGCCATCTCCATGCCGTCGACGACGATCTGGATCGAAGCCGTGGGCGAGCGGACGATGTCGTCGCCGGTGACCGCGTTCAGGGTGATGACCTGCAGCGGCCGCGCGCCCGCGTGGTCGCCCGCCAGCGGATAGACGATGTGCACCATCGACGGCAGCTCCGGTCGCACATTGGGCACCGCCCAATGGACCTCGCCGCCCTCGACCATGCCATCGTCGGTCGTGTGCAGGGCAACGCTGACCGCGGGATCGGCGGCGGGCGCGGTGCAGACCCGGTCGGCGTGCGCCGCGCCCGCCAGCGACAGGCCCGCCAGGAGCGATGGGAGAGCGGCGAAACGCGCCAGACGCATGAAGACCTCCTGCCCGAAGGCAATATCCCAGTCTTTGCCATCGCCCGCCCCTTGTCGAGGGCCGTCTGGCGGCCTAGCTGCGCCGGATCAGGGCCGAGCGCCGCGCGCCGTAGTCGTAATGGGCCTCGTCCAGATATGCACGGACCTCGCACAGGATGTCCCCGCCCGGCTCGCCCGCCCACAGATAGCTGCGCGACAGCTGCACGGTCAGGTTGGCGGGAGATACCCCTTCGAAGGTGTCGCCCCAGGGGATCAGGGGCGCCAGCTGGCTCCAACGCATGCTGGAGGCCTGGGCCAGTTCCTCCTGCGCCAACAGGTCGAGATCGTCCGCGGTGCTCATCGGGACAGTTACACGCCGCCTTGCGGCAGGCTCAAGGCGCTTTGTCGGCTAGGCGCCACTTGCGGGCCGCTCAGGCGTTTGTTCATCGGCAGATGAAGGATTCGCAGATGGACATGGAAATCGCCCTGGCGATCGAGCTGATCGATCAAACCGCTTCCGAAGACCTCGAAGCCTGCCAGACCGCGGTGCGCGCGGGCGACCGGGACGCCGCCCTCGCCTGCCTCGGCCAGGCGATCTCGCGCCTCGGCGCCGCCCGCGACGCCCTGCAGGACATCCCCCGCACGCCGCAGGACCTGGGGCTGCAGACCTCGGGCTTCTAGGCGTCGCCCAGCACGGCCTTGGTGATGTCGGGAACGGCGTCGAACAGGTAGTCCGGCGACCGCGCCAACATGGCCGCGGGCCGGGTCGACCCCCAGGACACCGCCCCGAAGGTCATGCGGGCGGCCCGCGTCGCGTCCAGGTCGCGGATTTCGTCGCCGATCACCAGGGTTTCGCCGGCCGGCACGCCGATCAGCCGGCTCATGCGCATCAGCTTGCTGCGCTTGCCGAACAGCGACACCCCGCCCGAATAGGCCTGGAACAGCGACGCATGCTCGCCCAATACCGCGCGTATGGTCTGCTCGCCGTTGGCGCTGACCACCGCCAGCTTGACCCCTGCGTCGGACAGCTGCCGCAGCATCTCGCCGGTCCCCGGGAACAGTCGGATCTGGTCCACGTCGGCCGCCATGCGGGTGCGGACATAGTGGGCGATCATCGGCAGCTTCCAGCGGCGGATGCCCAGCCGGCGCATGATCTCGCGCGCATCGCACATGCGCAGCGACTCCACCTCGTCCTCCTCGACCCGCCGGAATTTGAACCGGACGGCGACGTCGTTCATCATGCCGATGACCCAGGGGAAGGAATCCGCCAGGGTCCCGTCGAAATCGAATATGGCCAGCCGATAGCGCATGGCGCCCTAATCCCCCGCCCAGCGCCAAGCCGCAAGCCCCGCGGGCCAGTCTTTTCGGCAAAGCTTGCGGAAGCCGGGCCCGGGCGGGCGTGGGCGAAGAGGCTTGAATGGAGCGGCGAGCCGCTAGACGCCGTTCCAGCGGCGCACGCGGCCGACATCGACGTGAACGAAATTGGAGGTGGGATAGAAGCCCACGCCGCCCCGACCGATATCGAGCGCAGCCTTGTGCAGGTGATCCAGCGCCACGCCTTCGACGCGGATGTCCATCGCCATGCCTTGCATGTGCAGGCTCTTGGAAGCCACGCCGTCGCTGTGTCCGTGCAGCATGGCGTTGGTGCGCGGCGAGCGGTAGCCGGAGATCACCTGGAAGGGGGCCTTGGACTCGACCTTGCCGTGCAGCGTGTCGAGCAGGTCCAGCAGGCCCGGATCCATCATGTGCTGATCGCCGGTGCGGAAATCGCGCAGCACCCTGTTCACCGCCGCCAGGGCGTCGGGAACATAGCGGCCGTCTTCCCAGTAGACGGCCTGGAGCGACTCGCCCGTGTGCAGGTTGTGCAGGGCTACCTGGCGCGGGGCCAGGTCAATGGGCGCAGCGAGGGCGCCACGACCCAGGGTCGCAGCCACGCCTGCGCCGGCGGCGGCCGCGAATCCGAGCTGTAGAAGCTTGCGTCTTGCTAGCAAAAAACCATACGCCGCCCGACACGGCGCCCCGACCTGAGATGCCGGGGGACGACAACTCAATCACCCGGTCGGGTCAAGCGTGGCCGTTTGATTTTCCGCTAATCCTTTGCAAAAGCTCGTGATCCCAGTCGTAGGGATCGCCGCGGAAGTTCACGGCGCCGTCGGCCCCGGCGAAGGCCGTCCAGTAGAAGATCAGCACCGAAACCGGTTTGGCCAAGGCCACGCGCTTGGTCTCCGCCTCGGCGATCGTGGCCTGGATCAGGTCGCCGCTCCACGTCCCCTCCCCGTCCAGCAGGAAGCCGGCCAGCTCCTGCGGCTTCTCCAGCCGCACGCAGCCGTGGCTGACCAGGCGGCCCTGCTTGGCGAAGGCGCCGCGCGACGGGGTGTCGTGCAGATAGACGCCGTAGCGGTTGTCGAAGTCGAACTTCAGCTGGCCGAGCGAACTCTTGGGCCCGGCGGCCTGCTGCAGCCGCTCGCCTTCGGCGGTCTTGATGACGTGGATATCCTCGCGCTCGAAATAGCCGGGATCGCTCGCCTGCTTGGGATAGAGCTCCTTCTTGGCGATGGAATCCGGCACGTTCCAGGGCGGATTGAAGACGATGCTGTGGATCTTGGACTGCAGCATGGGCGTGTGGTCGTCGGGCTTGCCCGTCGCCGTGCGCATGGACAGCACCGGCTCGTCGCCCTTGTA
>JAQGII010000405.1 GCA_028291305.1 Caulobacteraceae bacterium | reverse complement strand
CGCCCACCCCTCGAAGCGGGTGAGCACCACCAGCGGCGGCGCGGTCGGCGCCAGGTTGCCGGAGAAGGCGCAGGGCGAGTCGGTCCTGGACTTGCCGGGCGGCGCCGGCCTGTCGTCGAGGGTAATCAGGCCGTGGTCGGTGCAGATCACCAGCGGGAAGCCGGCGACGGGGCCGGCGGACGCCATATAGCCCTGCGGGATCATCACCTTGATGGCGAGCGCCAGCACCGCCAGCGTGATCATCACGCCGCGCGGCCAAGCCCCCATCCTGGCGCCCCCGAAGGTCATGATCGGCTCATACCGTATCCGGCGCGGGCCGTCCCGGGCGATGTTCCGATCAGAAGACCCAGGTCGCCTTGAGCGTGCCGGAGATCGGCTCCAGCGGGTGGACCTGGAAGTCGTTGATCCCCTCCGCCGGCTCGCCCGGCAGGCGCGAGGCGTAATAGAAGGCTGCGGAATTGGCCTTGGTGTTGGTCAGGTTGAAGATGGTCGCCTGCAGCTTCAGGTGTTTGTTCACCTTGTAGCCGATGTCGACGTTGAACTCGCTGTAGCCCTTGTCCTGAGGGTTCTCCTCGCCGTCGCTGATCGGATAGGGGCCCAGGTCGCGCCATTGCAGGCCGCCGAACCAGGGGCCCAGGTTGTCGACCAGGATGCCGAACGAGCCGATGAAGCTCGGCGCGTTGGCGATGAACGGGCCGCTCAGGCCGAAGTCGGCAAGGTCGCCGGTATAGCGGGCCTTGGAGAAGGCCAGGTCGGTGTTGAACTCGATCCAGCGGTAGGGCTTGAACTCGGCCGAAACCTCCACCCCCTGCCGATGGCTGGGGGCGCTGGCGCTGTCGCTGCCGGAGTCGGCATTGTAGGCCAGCTCGGACTTGAAGTCCTCCTGGAACAGGGCGACCTGCAGGTCCAGCCGGGGGACGATGCTGGTGCGCAGGCCCACTTCGGAGCCGTTGGACGCGGCCAACAGAGGCGTCGGTCCGGCGGCCTGGGCGAGGCCTTCGGCCGGCACGGTGCCGAACACCCCGCGCACGTCGTCGGAGTGGAAGCCGCGCCCGGCGCTGACATAGACCTCGGTCTTGTAGAAGGGGCCCAGCGCGATGCTGGCCTTGGGCTGGAACAGAGTCTGGCTGGCCGTACCCGAGAAGCCGGTCGTGAAGCTGGTGTCCTGGGCGTGGTAGTATTCCTCGCGCACGCCGACGATGGTCCGCAGCCACGGCGTCCAGTAGGTGGTGTTCTCCACATAGGGCCCAAGGTCCAGCAGATGCACCCGGTCGGCGTTGCAGGCGCCCGTCGGGGCGGGCGTCGCCAGCACCGCGCCGTCGGCCTGCAGTTGGCTGCAGTAGGGCAGCACCACGCGCTTCACGGTGTGGCGGCGGTCGAGATAGACGGTGTCGCCCCGCGCCTGCAGGCCGACCACCGTGTCGGACTGAAACGGGCCGAACTGGTTGTACAGGATGACGGAAGCCTGGCCGCCGAAGGTGTCGCGCACCTCGTCCTGCTGCTCCTGGTCGCCGTTGACCGGGTCGTCCAGGAAGTGGGTGAAGTCGTTCCACAGCGTCATCCGCGCGTGGATGTAGTAGGCGGCCGAGCTGAACTTCCAGTGCTCGCCGGTCTTGGCGTAATGCGCCGACAGGCTGATGCGCTCGGAGGTCGAGCCGTCGGTCGGATCGAGCGTGCCGAAGCGGCTGATCAGACCGTCCTCGATGGCGCGCAGGGGCTGGTCGGTGGTGAAGTTGCCGTCGCCCTTGTAGTACATCAGGTTGGCGCTGTAGCCGTCGACCCCCGTGCCGTGGCTGTAGCGCAGCTCCCCGGTGACCTTGCGGAAGTTGTCCGGGTGGTCGAACGGGCCGTCGACATGGCCGTAGTAGAGCCCGGCCAGCAGCCGGTCGTCGTCGCTGAACCGGTGGGTCCCGGCGGCCAGGACATTGTAGATGCCCAGCGTGCCGCCGGTGACCGAGAGCTGGTTGGGGATCTCGTTGAGCAGCCGCAGATGGGTCGAGGCCACCGAGCCGAAGTCGCCCACGGCGGCGTAGTACGGCCCCTTGGTGAAATCGAGGCCCTCGGCCAACTCGGGGATGTAGAAGTTGACGTCCGAATAGCCCTGGCCGTGGGCGTTGCTCGGCCGGTTGACCGGCATGTCGTCGATGAAGTTGGCGATGTCGGTGCCGTGGTCGAGGTTGAAGCCGCGCACCAGGTACTGGTTGGCCTTGCCCTCGCCCGAGTGCGCCGTGACCACCAGCCCCGGGGTCGTCTCCAGCAGCTGGCCGGGCCGGTAGATGGGCCGCAGCTGCAGCTCCTTTTGCGTGATCGAGCCCTGGCTGGCCGTGGCCGCCACGCCAATCAGGTTCAGGCGCGAAGTGGTCACCACCACCTCGTTGACCACGGTGGGGTCGGCCGCCGGCAGCGTCTGGGCAAGGGCGCCGCGGGCGAGCGCCATGGCCGCGACGGCAGTCAAGAGCGCGGCCCTGCGGCCCCCCCGGAACATCGTCCGGCCCGGACACGCGTCGTCTTGAATTCGCACTGGCTGGTCACTCCCCGTCGATGGAGTCCTGCCGCGCGTCTCGCGGCGAACCCTCGTTCCTGGAGTCCAGTACGGGCGCGGCGGCCCAACCCCTCACCAAGGCCAGGGAGGCCGCCGGGTTGATGCCTCAGCTTTTTTTCAGGGCGGCGGCGGCCCGCGCCAGGGCTTCGATAGCCGCCCAGTCGCCCGCCTCCACGGCCTTGGCCGGGGCCACCCACGAGCCGCCGACACAGAGCACATTGGACAGGGCCAGGAAGTCGGCGGCGTTGCCCGCGTCGATGCCGCCGGTGGGACAGAAGGCGACGTCGGCGAAGGGCCCGTGCAGGGCCTTCAGCGCGCCGACGCCGCCGGCGGGCACGGCCGGGAAGAACTTGAAGGTGGACAGCCCGGCCTCCGCCGCGCGCATCACCTCCGACGCCGTGGCCACGCCGGGCAGGATCGGGATGGGCCCCTCCTCCAGCATGAAATCGGCCAGCCCCGGCGAGAAGGCGAAGCGGGCGCCGGCCTTGGCCGACCGCTTCAGGTCCTTGGCGCTGAGCACCGTGCCGGCGGCCAGGATGGCCTCGGGCACCTCGGCGGCGATGCAGTGCATCGCCTCCAGGGCGGCGGCGGTGCGCAGGGTCACCTCCAGCACCTTCAGCCCCCCGGCGAGCAGGGCCCGGGCCAGGGGCTCGGCGTCCTCCACCCGGTGGATGGTCAGCACCGGCACCACCGGCGACAGGCTCAGATAGGCGCGCAGGTCCTGGTTCATTGGAAGAACACTCCCGCTCCGCTCTCGGCCGGCCTGGCCGCGCGGCGCATGTGGGCGAACAGCTCACGGCCATAACCATGCTCGCCGGCCTGTGGGTCCGGCGCGGCCGGGCGGGCGGCCAGTTCGGCGGCATCGACCAGGACCTCGAGCAGGCCGGCCTCGGCGTCCAGCCGGATCAGGTCCCCGGTCCTGATTCTGGCCAGCGTTCCGCCGTCCGCGGCTTCCGGAGACAGATGGATCGCCGCGGGGGTCTTGCCCGAGGCGCCGGACATCCGCCCGTCGGTGACCAGGGCGACCCTGCGGCCCCGGTCCTGCAGCACGCCCAGCGCGGGGCTGAGGGAATGCAGCTCCGGCATGCCGTTGGCCCTCGGCCCCTGGAAGCGCACCACCGCGACGAAATCCTTGTCCAGCGCGCCGGCCTTGAACGCCGCCTGGAAGTCGTCCTGGTCGTCGAACACGATGGCCGGCGCCTCGACCACGCGATGCTGCGGCTTGACGGCCGACGTCTTGATCACCGCCCGGCCGAGGTTGCCCCGGAGCAGCCGCAGCCCCCCTTCCCGGTCGAACGGATCGGACACCGGGCGCAGCATGTCGCGGTCCAGGCTCTCGGCCACGCCCGGCTTCCACACCAGAGCGCCGTCCTGCAGGAACGGCTCGTCCTGGTAGCGCCGCAGGCCCCGCCCGGCCACGGTCAGCACGTCCTCGTGCAGCAGGCCCGCGTCCAGCAGCTCGCGCGTCAGGAAGGCCAGACCCCCCGCCGCCTGGAACTGGTTCACGTCGCCCGAGCCGTTGGGATAGACCCGCGCCAGCAGGGGCGTGACCCGCGACAGCTCGTCGAAATCGGTCCAGTCGAAGCCGATCCCCGCCGCCTGGGCCATGGCCACCAGAAGAAGGGTGTGGTTGGTCGAGCCGCCCGTGGCCAGCAGCCCGACCACGCCGTTGACCACCGCCTTCTCGTCGATCACCCAGCCGAGCGGGGTGTAGTCGTTGGACCCGTCGCGCAGCGCCGCCACCCGCTGGGCCGCCGCCCGGGTCAAGGCCTCGCGCAGGGGCGTGCCGGGGTTGACGAAGGCGGCCCCCGGCAGATGCACTCCCATCAACTCCATCAGCATCTGGTTGGAATTGGCCGTGCCGTAGAAGGTGCAGGTGCCCGGCCCGTGGTAGGCGCCCATCTCGGCGGCCAGCAGCTCGTCGCGGGAGGCCTTGCCCTGGGCATAGAGGCCGCGCACCCGCGCCTTCTCGGCGTTGGAGATACCCGAGATCATCGGCCCGGCCGGCGCGAACACGATGGGCAGGTGGCCGAAGGTCAGCGAACCGATCATCAGTCCCGGGACGATCTTGTCGCATACGCCCAGGCACAGGGCCCCGTCGAAGGCGTCGTGGCTGAGGGCGATGGCGGTGCTCATCGCGATGACGTCGCGGCTGAACAAAGAGAGCTCCATGCCCGGCCGGCCCTGGGTGACCCCGTCGCACATGGCCGGCACGCCGCCGGCGACCTGGGCGGTGGCCCCCACCTCGCGCGCCGCCTGGCGGACCACCTCGGGGTAGTGCTCCAGCGGCTGGTGGGCCGACAGCATGTCGTTGTAGGCGGTGACGATGCCGATGTTGGGGGCCTGGGTCAGGGCCCGCGCCTTGTCCTCGCCGGGCGAGGCGGCGAAGGCGTGGGCCAAGTTGGCGCAGCTGAGCTTGCCCCGGCCGGAGCCCGAGCCCCGCGCCTTGTCGATCCGCGC
>JAQGII010000400.1 GCA_028291305.1 Caulobacteraceae bacterium | reverse complement strand
CCGCGCCGCCGATGAGATGGTTCAAGGTGTTGTTCGACCTGATGGTGTCGCCGAGGTTGTTGGCGGTCGCCGTCTGGCCGGAGCCGGCCAGGGTCACGTCCGTGACGCCCGCGGGGGCCACATAGTTGGCTGCGCTGGCGGTGACGCTGCTCCCTGTGGCGGGCGGGGGAGGGGGCGGCGAGGCGGCGCTGCCGATCATGCCGCCCTGGGCCTGCAGGCTGCCGGCGGACACGTTATCCAGGGTGGCGACGACCCACCACCCGGCGCCGGGGCTGACGTGGTCGAGGTTGGCCCAGATCCGGGCGTTTCCGCCGGCGTCGGAGTCGAATTTCAGGAATCCGTCTGCGACGGGATTGCTCCCGCTGTAGCCGGACGTGGCCAGCAGCCCGGTGAGGTCGATCACGTCCGATCCGGCGGTGAAGTCGGTGATATGGCTGCCAGCCCAGGGCGTTTCCTTGAAAACGAAGTCGTCGGCTCCGGCGCCCCCCGTGACCACGTCGCCGCCCCGGCCGATCAGGAAGGTGTCGGCGCCGGCTCCGCCGGTCAGATGGTTGCCGGTATTGTTCGAGGTGATGGTGTCGCCCAACCCATTGGCTGTGACGGTCTGGTTGGAGCCGGTCAGCGTCACGTTCTGGATGCCCGCCGGAACCAGGTAGGCCGAGGCGTTGGTGCTGGCGCTGCCGCCCGTGGCTGGGCTCGTGGGAGCCGGAGCCGTGGGACTCGGAGTGGGAGCCGGAGTCGGGGTGGGCGTGGGGGCGCCGGCGGAGCCGTTGACCTCGACGATCACCGGGTGGTCGGTGACGTTGAAGGTGATGTGGCTGGTGGTGCCCAGGGCTTGGGTCGAGCCGGTCAGCGGATCGTAGATCGTGACGTTCGCGGCGCTCGCCAGGTCGATGGTGATCGGGGTGTTCGGCGCGGCGATGGGCGTGTGGGTGGCCTCGTTCCAGATGTCCGGCTCGGCCCAGACGATGATGTCCTTGGCGCCGTTGCCCTCCTGGAACAGCATCTGGCCGCCCCACTGGGGGACGCCCTGGATGGTGTAGTCGAGGGTGCCGGGCGTTCCGGTGAGCGCGCCGCCGTCGGTCAGGGTGGTGGTGAGGTTGTGGATCGCCGTGGCGGCCAGCTTGGGCGTCCAGTCGTAATTGAACAGGCCCCAATTGGAATTCAGGTCGGTCGCGCCGAGGTTCTGCATGTCGGCCAACTCGTAGATGTAGGTCATCGACACGCCCGACTTGGCCGAGTCCATGAGCGCATCCAGGATCTGCTTGGCCTGGGTGGGCTCATCGACGCCGTTGGGCGAGGTGGGGGTGTTGCTCGCCCCGGTCTCGGTGATGACCACGGGCTTGCCGGGCACGTCGTAGGTTCCGGACTTCAGCCAGTTGTCCCATGACCAGGTCAGGTTGGACGGGCTGAGGCCGAACTGCGGCATGCCGCCGTTGAAATAGATGTGGACGTTGCCGTTGTCGGCGTAGCCGGCGATCTGCAGCTGCGAATAGGTGGCCTGGTCGAGGCCGGCGATCGTCGCGGCGTAGACCGGCTTGTTGGCCAGCAGCGGATCGGCGTTGGCCTGCGTATAGAGGTTCTGCTGGATCGCGGTCGCCTGCGCCAGCATGCTGTTGATCTCGTTCGGCCCCTCCAGCGACAGCACCGAGCCGGGATGGGCGGCTTCGAGGTTGTGCACCTGGGTGATGTAGTTCGAGAGGTTGTCGTTCTCGTTATACATCAGGTCGAAGTGGAAGCCGTTGTTGGCGAGCGTGTTGTAGATGCCCGTCGTGGCGGAATTCATATAGTCCCGCATGTTGTTCAGGCCGAGGTAGTTCATCGACGACATGACCTGGGCCGTGTTGGAGTAGGGAGCCCAGCCGGGCCAGCTCACATGGACGTTCACGCCGAGACTGCCGACGAAATTTGACGCACTAGAGGCGGTATAGATCAAGATACAATCTCCTGGTATAGATAGGCCCACCCTCTCATCGAGCGGAACAACCAGGGGTTGAAGGCACAGGTAATGAGCGCGGTTATGCTGCGACAATACTGTGATACACGATTGCGTGATTGTACCCGCAACCGAACCCATGGACGCCCCCGCCGCAATGAGTTCGGATTTCTTATTGCAAAGGCGGGGTCGGCGGCCTGCGGCAAACTGGCACGCCCAAGCTTTTGTCGCCCCCGCGTGTGCGGCGGGGCTTGTTGTTACAGTATAGCTTGTGGCAGCGCTCGCGAGAGCGGCCCGGCCGGCGTGTGACACCGGCGCTGTAGGGGATTTATCCCCAAAAGCGACATGGCAGGGCGTTGCTGCGGGCTCCGCCCAGCCGCGCCTGGCCGCTTCAGGAGTCGCCGTGCAGCCGCTGCTGTCAAGGTTTTGTGATCTCGACGATCAGCGGGTGGTCCGTGACGTTCAACGACACATGGCTGGTGGTCCCGAGCATCTGCACGGGGGCCGAGCTCCTCAACGGATCGTAGATCGAGACCTTCGCCGGGGTCGCCAGGTCAACGGTGATCGGGGTGTTCGGCGGGGCGATGGCCGTCTTGGCGGTCTCGTTCCAGATGTCGGGCTCGGCCCAGACGACGATGTCCTTGGCGCCGTCGCCCTCCTGGAACACCAGGTGCCCGCCCCACTGGGGCACGCCGCGGATGACGTAGTCGAGCGCGCCGCCGGTGTCGCCGGCGGCCATATGCGAGCCGTCGCCGAGGATGTGGGTAAAGTTGTGGACCGCCACCGCGGCGGGCCTGGGGCTGCCGTCCCAGCGGAACAGGCCATAGTGGCTCTTCTCGTCGGCGGGGCCGTTGTTCATGCCGTCGACCAACTCGTAGATGTAGGTCGCCGACACGCCGGTCCTGGCGGCGTCCATGAGGGAATTGAGGATCTGGCGCGCCTGGGTGTTCTCATCGACGCCGCCGCCCCAGGCCGGAGTGGCCGACGCGCCGGTCTCGGTGACCACGATGGGCCGCCCCGGCGCGGCGAGTCGCCCCGAGGTGATCCAACTCGACCAGGAGTAGGCGCCGTCGTTGGGACTCCAACCATAGGCGGGTTGGCCGGCGCCGTAATAGAGATGGACGTTGGCGTAATCGGCGTAAGGCGAGAGGTCGCCCAGATTTTTGCTCGCCGCCACCGCCGCGACAGTCAGGTTGTAGACCGGAATCTTGACCAGGACCGCGTCTGACTTGACCTTCGAGAACAGGGCCTGCTGATATTTGATGGCGGCGGTGTAGCCGGTCAGGCCAGCGTAGTTGACTCGCCAGCCGTCCACCTCATTCGGGCCCTCGATGGCGATCAGGCCCCCCGGGTGGGCGATCCCGAGCTTGTGAGCCGCGCCCAAAAAAGTGGCCATGTCTCCGCCGGAGATCAGGTCGAACTTGAAGCCCAGCGCCATCATCGCCCCGACGGCGTCGTAGGTTTGCGCGTCGAGCCGGAAATCGTCCCGCAGGTTGTGGATTCCCAGGTAATTCAGATGGTTGCCGATCTGGGCGAGATTCACATAGGGCGTCTTGGTCCAGGAAAGGTGTGTGTTTACTCCGAGCGTGTTCAGGAAGACTGCGGCGCTGATAGCACTATTGGTTACGTCATTTTTTTCGTGGTTTTCGCGCGCGATACCCCACTGAGAAATCAGAATAATTGCACATGTTGCACTCGCGTAAACAGCCAGTTGCGCAAATATACCGTGAAATAGGTGTGGAAACGTCAGGTCTTGAGATATAGATTGCCGACTTACTGCCTCGGTGGTGGAGATATCAGTCCGTGACAAACTGGTGCACTCCTCTTTTTGACACCCGCATGCGCCGGCCGCACCGGAAGCGTTCTGCGCACGCGAGGCCGACATCGCGTCCCGCGTGGGCGACCCAAAACATGTTTGGACCGTATCCGGGATTTCGCAAACAGCGCAGCAGTCCGCAAAGCGGATGTGAGAAACACCCCCGTAGTGTTGGTCATTAGAGCGCCTCATGTCCTACGACGCCCAGACGATAAACAGCCGCAGTAGCCTAAAGAGGTGGAGCCACTTGAGGCGCTTCCACCTGGCTTGCCGCGCGCTGGCGCCGCGGGTCGGCGAGCGAATTCTCGATTATGGGACGGGAGACGCGACGCTCTTAAGACTCCTGCACGCAAGCGCGCCGGGCGCCTCCTTGGTCGGTTTCGAACCCATGATGACGACAGAGGCGGCGGCGAACGCCCCAGTCGGGGCAAGGATCGTTGCGTCGGCCCTGGGACTCGCGGACTTCGACAAGGTCGCGTGCCTTGAGGTTCTGGAGCACTTGGACGGCCCGATCCTGAGCACGGCGATCGACAATCTCGTCGCCGCGGCTCGCCCGGGCGGCTTGATTCTCGTCTCGGTCCCCATCGAGGTCGGCCCGAGCGTGCTGGCGAAGAATATTGTGCGCGCCGCCGCCGGGGCCCTCCACGAGAACATGACGGTCGCTAACACCATCCTTTCCGTCGTTGGCCGCACGAACCAGATCAGGCGCAAGGCCGAAAATGGCTTCATCGCGTCGCACGTCGGATTCGACTGGAGAGTCCTTCGCGAAAGCTTGCTAAGGCGAGGATTGAGGGAGATCAATATTATATATTCTCCCTTCGGCAGCTCAGGGCCCCTCCTCAACAGCCAAGTGATCATGATCTTCCAGCGATAGGGCGAGCCCGGAACAGGCTGGCTGGATCGGGATTCGACAAACAACTTTTGCGGCGGAGCGGAATTCCCCAAGTCTGGGGACGCCGGCACACGCTGTGGCCTTAAGATATCCTCAAGCTCGGAATTCGCGGTTCCTCAAGTCGGATGTTGTGATGACTTGGTCGTCACAGGACTTCGACGGGGGCAGTGTCCGGCTAATCGGAGCAGGCTATGGCCCTGGACGAATCACGCAGCGCATTGAACTGGCATAATCCGGCTAAGGACATGCCCTTTGGAGGGGCGCTCAAGCGGGCGTGTGATCTTTCGATCGCTTTGCCAATATTGTTGTTCTTGGCGCCGCTGATGCTCTTTCTTGCATTCGCGGTAAAGATGCGGGACGGCGGGCCGATCTTCTTCGTGCACTCGCGGGTTGGGCGCGATGGGCGCCTGTTTTCGTGCCTGAAATTCCGGTCGATGATCGTGGACGCCGAGCACCGCATGCAGTCGCTGCTGCGCGACGATCCGGACGCCGCGCGCGAGTGGGCAGAGAAACAGAAGCTCACCCACGACCCGCGCGTGACGCCGGTGGGGCGTGTTCTGCGCGCCACCAGCGCAGACGAACTGCCGCAGCTGATCAATGTGGTGCTCGGCGACATGAGCCTCGTCGGGCCGCGGCCGATCACGCCGGATCAAATCGACGAGTACGGCCCCGGGTTCGCCCGCTATTGCACGGCGCGGCCTGGCATCACCGGTATTTGGCAGGTGAGCGGGCGCAACGAAACGACGTTTCGGCGCCGGTCGGAGTACGACCAAGTCTATCTCAAGGCGTGGAGCCTGCCCACCGACCTCGCGCTGCTCGTGCGCACGGTTGACGTCGTCGTGCGGCGGCGCGGCGCATGTTGAGGGCAGCGAGGGGCGCGCGGGCGGTGTCGAGCGCTCGATCTCAGCGCTGCAGGGCGAGCCAACGAGGTGCGGCATGAAGGTCGCGCTGATCCATGACTACCTGAACCAGTACGGCGGCGCCGAGCGGGTGCTGGACGTACTGCACGAGATGTGGCCGGATGCCCCGGTCTACACCTCGGTCTACGATCCGACGCGCATGCCGCCGCGGTACCGGTCATGGGACATTCGCACCTCGCTGCTGAACCGGCTGCCCTTCGCCAAGCGCAAGCACCAGGCGCTTCTCTTTCTGCTGCCGCAGGCTTTCGAAAGCGTCGATCTCGACGACTATGACCTGGTCGTCTCCTCTTCGTCGGGCTTCGCTCATGGCGTGCTGACGCGGCCGCAGACCTTGCACGTCTGCTACTGCCATTCACCGCCGCGTTTTCTCTGGGATTATCACCACTACGCGCGCACTGAAGGCCTTGGTCGAGCGGCGCGGCTCATCGTGGAGAACAGCCTGCCGAGGCTGCGGGTGTGGGATCGCGTGGCCGCGGATCGCGCGGATGCCTGGGTGGCGACGAGCCGGCTCGTGAAAAGCCGGATCGAGCGGTTCTACGGAAAGTCCAGCACGGTCATCCCCCCGCCTGTGGACGTGAGCCGGTTCACTGTCGCGACCGCGCCCGGATCCTACTTCCTGATGCTGATGCGCCTGGTCGGCTGGAAGCAGCCGCAGATCGCGGTGGAGGCTTGCACGCG
>JAQGII010000362.1 GCA_028291305.1 Caulobacteraceae bacterium | reverse complement strand
ACACCAGGCGTTCCGGCTGCACGACCTCGAGGAAGACGCTGTTGACCGGAAACTCCATGCCGTTGGGTGCGCGCATGACGTGACGCCATTGGCCTCCCGGCCGGACATCCATCTCACAAACTGGGCTGGAGAAGCCCTCGCCGCCGAACCACTGGGCGACATGCCGCGGATCGGTGATGGCCTGCCACACCATCTCGCGCGGCGCGTCGTAAAGGCGCGTGAGGACGATCACCGCATCAGTCGGCGAGTCGGCGTCTACCGAGGTAAGCATCTGGATTCCTGCTCCTATCTCTGAATCTCTAGCGGTCGGAATTTTCGGGCCCAGCCTGTTTCATCGTCTCCAGATGGCGGCCGAGCATGTCGAGGCTTCGATCCCAAAAGCGCCGGTAGTCATCCAGCCAGGCCCACACGTCCTTCAAGGGCTCAGCCTCGAGGTGCCGCGGGCGCCATTGCGCCTCGCGGCCACGCGAGACCAGGCCCACGCCCTCCAGAACCTTCAGGTGCTTGGAGATCGCCGCGAGGCTCATGTCATACGGCTCAGCCAGTTCGCTTACGGTCGCATCGCCCTGCGCGAGCCGCGCGAGCATGCCTCGCCGCGTCGGGTCGGCCAGGGCGAACAAGGTCGCGCTTAAACGATCTCCAGCCATATTTAACTCTTTGGTTGATAACTATTAGGTTGAATACAGGGCAGGGCCTCGCGCCGCAAGCCTTCGTTTCAGGCGTCCCGTCGGGCGCGGAGAGCGGTCCCGGGAGCGTCGATGGGCGGGCGGCGGATGGTCAGCTGTCGCCGCTTGTCTTGCCGGTCGCCAAGCGGCCATTGCGCCACCCGGCGCGAGACGTCACCTTCGGCGCCTAATGCTGCCGCGTGGGGGACGCTGTTGTTCGATATCCGCGAAGACGATCTCACGGGCGAGGCGCCGCGCGCGCTTCTGACGCGGCACCTGGCCGGCATGCACTCGAACTCGCCGCCGGGACACGTCTTCGCCCTCGATCTATCCGGTCTGGACGCGCCGAACGTCACCGTTTGGTCGGTGTGGGACGGGAGCGCGCTGGCGGGCATAGGCGCGCTGAAAACGCTGGGCGACGATACCGGCGAACTGAAGTCCATGCGGACCGATCCGCACTATCTGCGCAAAGGCGTCGGCGCCGCTCTGCTCGAGCACATCATCGCCACGGCGCGGGGACGCGGCCTGCTCAGGCTTAGTCTGGAGACCGGAAGCGGCCCCGCCTTCGACCCGGCGCTCGCGATGTACCGCAAGCGCGGCTTCGTTGATGGCGAAGCGTTCGCGGACTACCAGCGCAGTGACTTCAACCAGTTCCTCCACCTATCCCTTTAGCGTCCGCCACGGGCTGCCGGGATGAGCGGGTCCTAGCCTACCGCTGGTCGAACCGCCCTTCGCGGGCCAGGTTGCCGAACTTGGTCAGGTCGGCGTTGAAGTGCAGCTTGACCGTGCCGATCGGGCCGTGGCGCTGCTTGCCGATGATGACTTCCGCCACGTGCTGGATCTTGTCGAGGTCCTCCTGCCAGGCCAGGTGCTCGGGCGTGCCTTCGCGCGGCTCGGCGCGGCCGAGGTAGTAGGCCTCGCGGTAGACGAACATGACCATGTCGGCGTCCTGTTCGATCGAGCCGGATTCGCGCAGGTCCGACAATTGCGGCCGCTTGTCCTCGCGGTTCTCCACCTGGCGCGACAGCTGCGACAGGGCCAGCACCGGCACCGCCAGCTCCTTGGCCAGGGCCTTGAGCCCCTGGGTGATCATCGACACCTCCTGCACCCGGTTGTCGGTCTTGGAGCCTTCGCCCCCGGTGACCAGCTGCAGGTAGTCGATGACGATCAGGTCCAGCCCCACCTGACGCTTGAGGCGCCGGGCGCGGGCGGTCAGCTTGGAGATGCTGAGACCGCCGGTGGCGTCGATGAACAGCGGCGCTTCCTGGATCTCCAGGGACGCGTCGCGCACCCGGCCGAATTCCGAGGCGTCGATCTCGCCCTTGCGCAGCCGGTCGGACGGCACGCCGGACGCGTCGGCAAGCAGACGCATGGCCAGCTGTTCGGCCGACATTTCCAGCGAGAAGAAGGCCACCACGCCGCCGTTGGAGGTCTTGCGCGAGCCGTCCGGCTGGATGTCGTAGGCATAGGCCTTGGACACGCTGAAGGCGATGTTGGTGGCCAGGGCGGTCTTGCCCATCGAGGGGCGGCCGGCGAGGATCACCAGGTCGGAGGGGTGCAGGCCGCCGAGCATCCTGTCGAGGTCGATCAGGCCGGTCGACACCCCGGCCAGCCCGCCGTCGCGGTTGTAGGCCTCGGCCGCCATCTCCACCGCCCCGTGCAGGGCCTCGGCGAAGGTCTGGAAGCCGGTCGAGCTCTGGCCGGTCTCCGCCAGGGCGTAGAGGGTCTGTTCGGCGCTCTCGATCTGGTCCTTGGCCGTGTGTTCGGCGTCGGTCTGGGCGGCGGCGGCGATCTCGCCCCCGATGCGGATCAGCTCGCGGCGGATGGCCAGGTCGTAGACCAGGCGGCCGTATTCGGGGGCGTTGGCGGCGGGCGGGGCGCGGTCCACCAGATCGGCCAGGTAGCGCAGGCCGCCCAGCTCGTCGAAGGCCGGGTCGCGCTTGAACCGCTCCATCAGCACGATCGGCTCGGCCAGCTGGCCCTTGCGGATGTACTCCTCCATCGCCGCGAACAGGCGCTGGTGGAAGGGTTCGTAGAAGTGGGTCGCCTTGAGCTGGTCGCTCAGCCGCTCATAGGCGGCGTTGTCGAACAGGATCGCGCCCAGCAGCGCCTGCTCCGCCTCGATATTGGCCGGAGCATGGGCGGGATGCGGCTCGGAGGAGCGCAGATCGAGGGCTGGAACGATGGTCATCCGGTGAGGATAAACGCTGGCGGAAGCCCTGGGTCCATGTGGCGGACTTACCCGCCCACAGCAAAAATCGGGTCTGGGGATAAGTCGGTCGCCGGATAAAAAATCAGGCGGCGCGAGGGTCCCGCGCCGCCTGATTCCGCTAGCTATTCGCCTCGGCTTAGTGGTCGGCGCCGAAATCGACTTCGTGGCTGCCGGCGCCGCCTTCGAGCATGTCGGAGGCCGCTTCTTCCGCCGCGATGCGATCTTCCTCGAACTGCGAGGTGATCACGTTTTCGCCGCGGGCCTGGCGTTCAGCCTCGTCCTGCGAGCGCGCGATGTTGATGGCGACGGTGATGGTCACTTCCGGGTGGAGGCGGACCTTCACTTGGTGCACGCCGAGCGTCTTGATCGGCTTGTCGAGGACGACCTGCGCGCGGTCGACCTTGCCGCCTTCGGCCTGCACGGCTTCGGACACGTCCCGGCCGGAGACCGAGCCGTACAGTTGGCCGCTCTCGCCCGCCTGACGGATCAGGATGTAGGACGTGTTGTCCAGGGTCGTCGCCAATTG
>JAQGII010000353.1 GCA_028291305.1 Caulobacteraceae bacterium | reverse complement strand
GAGCGCGCACCCAGGCGTCGCCGGTCGGGCCCTTGACGATCTCGTAGGGCACCATGCCCTTGTCCTTGGCCACCACGGGGTCGTCGAAGCTGCGGCCGATCAGCCGCTTGATGGCAAAGAGGGTGTTGCCCGGATTGGTCACAGCCTGGCGTTTGGCGGGCTGGCCGACCAGCCGCTCGCCGTCCTCGAGGATGGCCACCACCGAAGGCGTGGTTCGCGCGCCCTCGGCGTTCTCGATCACCTTCGGCGTCTTGCCGTCCATGATCGCGACGCACGAGTTGGTCGTGCCGAGGTCGATGCCGATAATCTTGCTCATGAGATCTGTTCGCTCCTGACAGGCGGACGGAACGGAAGGCCTTGGATCAAGCGCCTCTTGGCCGTCCCCGGTTCGATCGGGTCTCCGAATGGCGGGGGCTAAGGCGCCCCGAAACACCGTATCGAACGGTAGAAAGAAATGTGTTCGGTACAGGGCCGCATATGGGAAGCAGCCCTGTCTGCGCAAGCCCCGTAGCGTTCCCTGGCGTCTTTGGCCAGTGCGCTTGCGACGATTGAGCTTCCCGGCGAATGGCGCCAAGCTCCGCCGCGTTGCAGTCAGCGTGCTTGTCTAAAAGTCCAGGGCCACGGCAATCGCTCGTCTGTTCCACCGCGGAACCGCCAAACCGGCGCGCGCCGCCGGGACCCCAAAGAAGTCTGAAGCCGCCTCGATGCGGTGAAGAAGACCATAAGGGTCAAGGAAACATGACGATAACCGCCAAGCTCTTCATCTTCGGTCTCGCCTGGGCGGCGCTCGCCGGCTGGGCCACCGCGCAGGCGCAGACCCCGGCCCCCGCCTCCGGCGACCCGGCCGCGGCCATCCACGTGGCCAACGGCGGCAAACGCCCGATCGTCGCGCTCTACACCTCGGCTCCGGGCCGCGGGGACTGGAGCGACGACATGCTGGGCAAGGGCACCCTCAAGCCGGGCAAGAGCCTGACCTTGAAGTTCAAGGACAAGCCGGCCGCCTGCAAGGCCGACTTCAGCGCCTTGATGGACAACGGCGACACCACCACCCGTCCGGGCGTGGACCTGTGCGCGGCCGCCCCGTCGGTGGACTTCTGAGCCGGCCAGGCTTGCGTCGCGGCCGGTCCGGTTCGACATAGGGGCGGTGATCGAGGGTTTTCAGTTGCATCCGGGCGCGCTGGACCGCGCCCGGCAGGAGGCGTTGGCCGCCGAGGTCTTCGCGGCGGCGCAGGACGCGCCCTTCTGGCGGCCGGTGGTCCCCGGCGGCCGGACGATGTCGGTGCGCATGACCGGCCTGGGCCCGCTGAGCTGGGTCAGCGACCTGCGCGGCTACCGTTACGAGCCCCTGCATCCGGTGACCGGCCGCCCGTGGCCGCCGATGCCGGCCATCCTGCTGCAGCTCTGGCGCCGGTTCGCCCCCGGCGCTCCGGAGCCCGACGCCTGCCTCGCCAACCTCTACGGCGAGGGCGCCCGGATGGGCCTGCACCAGGACAGGGACGAGGCCGACTTCTCCGCGCCGGTCCTGTCGGTGTCGCTGGGAGACAGCGCCGTCTTCCGCATCGGCTCGGCTACCCGCGGCGGCCCGACCCGCTCGGTGAAGCTCCATTCCGGCGACGTCTGCCTGCTGACCGGTCCCGCGCGCATGGCCTTCCACGGCGTCGACCGGGTGCTGTCGGGATCGTCGACGGTCGTGCCCGGCGGCGGGCGGCTGAACCTGACGCTGCGACGGGCGCGCTAGAGCCTTTCCGGTTCAAATGGAATCATTTGAACCGGATAAAAAGGCTCTAAATCATAGCGTTAGAGCACGTCGGGCGGCGAAACCGGTACCCACTTTCGCCTACGTGCTCCAGGAGCGTCCTCCCCCGCTGGACTTCGCCAGGCCGAGGGGCGATGTGTGGTCGAGGCCAGAGCGGAGCGGACACCATGACACGACTGCGGATTTGTCTCGGCGTCCTGCTGGCGGCCGGGGCCGCCGTCGCCGCCCATGCCCAGGCCAGCTATCCCGGCGACCGCGCGCTCGTGCTTGCCCAGGCCAAGGCCAAGGCGGCGTCCTTCCCCTGCGAGGCGCAACTGAAGGCCGGCGGCAAGGCGCCCGCCTGCGAGCGCTACCATGCGGCGGTCCTGCAGGCGATGGCGTTGGAGAACCGGCGGTTCGACTGGTGCAACGCCCGCGCCACCGACGAGCACTCGACCCTGCGCGTCCCCGACTCGTGCCTGGGCAAGGGCGGGGGCGACATGCGGCTGGACGCGGTGGAATCCCTGGAGCGCAGGACGTCGCCGCAGACCTGGCGCCGGTTCGACCAGGCGATGACCCGCCTGCCCGGCGGACACTAGGCCTTGGTGTCGATCGCCCCGCCAGCCTCGCCGCCTTCGGTCGGCGCGTAGGCTCCGCCGGGGTTGGCGCCCTTGGCCGCCACCACCACCAGGGCGGGGCGCACGATGCGGCCCATCAGCTCGTAGCCGGGCTGCATGGTCTGCACCACCGAACCGGGTTCGACGCCCTCGGCCGGCTGTTCCATCATCGCCTGGTGCAGGTGCGGATCGAACTTGGCCCCGCGCTCCGGATCGACCTTCTTGAGCCCGTTGCGCTCGAAGGCGCCCGACAGCTCCTTCTCGGTCAGCTCGATGCCCAGCAGGAAGTTCTTCACCACCGTGTCGACGTCGTCGCGCGGGGCGTGCTGCAGGGCGCGCGACAGGTTGTCGGCCACGCCCAGCAGGTCCCGGGCGAACTTCTGGATGGCGTAGGCGCGCGCGTCGTTGGCTTCGCGCTCGGCGCGGCGTTTGGAATTCTCGGCGTCGGCGGCCACGCGCAGCACCTGGTCGCGCAGGGCGGCGTTCTCGGCCTGCAGCTGGTCGAGCACGGCCTCCAGGCCGGCGTCCGGACCCCGGGTTTCGTTGGAATCGTCGCCGCCGTCCAAGTCGGCCGGCGTGTGGTCGTCGGTCATAATCCCTACCTCTACGATTCGAGCAGCCGCCCGAGCACCCGCGCGGTGTAGTCCACCAACGGAATCACGCGGGCATAGTTCAGCCGGGCCGGACCGATCACGCCGATTGCCCCGACCACCTTCTGTCGGCCGTTCATATAGGGCGCCGCGATAACAGCGGAACCCGAAAGCGAAAACAGCCGCGTCTCGGCCCCGATAAAAATGCGCACGCCCTCGGCTTCGCGCACGTCGTCGAGCAGCCCGATCAGCTGTTCCTTCTGTTCGAGATCGTCGAACAGCATGCGCACCTTCTCCAGGTCCTCCAGGGCCGCGCGGTCGTGCAGCAGGTTGGCGCGGCCGCGCACGATCAGGGCCCGGTCGGCGTCGTCGCCCCCGCTCCAGGCGGCCAGCCCGTCTTCGACAAGGCGCGCGGCGGTCTCGTCGAGGTCCCGGCGCGACTGGTCCAGCTCGCCGCGCATCTCGGCCTTGGCCTCGGCCAGGGTGCGGCCGGACAGGCGGGCGTTGAGGAAGTTGGACGCCTCCTGCAGGGCCGAGGGGGTCATGCCCGCCGAGCGGCGCATCAGCCGGTTCTCCACCTGGCCGTCGGCGAACACCATCACCGCCAGGGCCTGGTCGGCCCCCAGGGCCACGAACTCCACGTGCTTGACCCCGGCGTCGCGCACCGGCGCCACCACCACCCCGGCGCCGCCGGCCAGGCCCGACAGCAGGGAGCTGGCCGCGTCGAGCGCCTCCTCCATGTTGCGGCCGCGGCCCGCCAGGCTGCGCTCGATGTGCTGGCGCTCGTCCTCGCCGATGTCGCCGACCTCCAGCAGGCCGTCGACGAACAGGCGCAGGCCGGCGTGGGTCGGCAGGCGTCCGGCGCTGGAATGGGGCGCGCCGAGCAGGCCCAGCTGGGCCAGGTCCTGCATGGTGTTGCGGATGGAAGCGGGCGACAGGGCGACCCCGCCGCGGGAGATGGTGCGCGAGCCCACCGGCTCGCCCGTCTCCAGATAGGTCTCCACCAGGCGGCGGAAGATGTCCCGCGCGCGTTCGTCCAATTGCCCGAGGGTGGGGCCGCGGGTCACGCTCAAGGTCGGACCGGGCGGCATGAAGGATGACATGGGGGAGTTCGGCTTTCTCCAGGATACGGATGGGCGAACAGAGATGGACGCGCTGGTCTCCATTTAGGATAAGCCCCGGTCGCCCGCACGCAAGCGGGTCTGGAGTCTTCCGCATGCGTCCTTCCCAGCGTCCAGCCGACAGGCTCCGCGCCATCACCCTGGAAACCGGGGTCAACCGCTACGCGGAAGGCTCGTGCCTGGTGTCGTTCGGCCATACCAAGGTGCTGGTCACCGCCAGCGTCGACGAGGGCGTGCCCGGCTTCCTGCGCGGCAAGGGCCTTGGCTGGGTCACCGCCGAATACGGCATGCTGCCCCGCGCCACCCATACCCGCGGCCGGCGCGAGGCCGCCCAGGGCAAGCAGTCGGGCCGCACCCAGGAGATCCAGCGCCTGATCGGCCGCTCGATGCGCGCGGTGGTGGACATGAAGGCGCTCGGCGAGCGGCAGATCTCGATCGACTGCGACGTGATCCAGGCCGACGGCGGCACCCGCACCGCCGCCATCACCGGCGCCTGGGTCGCCCTGCGCCTGGCCACCCGCTACCTGCTGACCGAAGGCGTGCTGCAGAAGGACCCGATCCTGGACCAGGTGGCGGCGGTGTCCTGCGGCGTGTTCGAGGGCGTGCCGGTGCTCGACCTCGACTACGAGGAGGACTCCAACGCCGAGGCCGACGCCAACTTCGTCCTGACCGGGGCTGGCGACATCGTCGAGATCCAGGCCACCGGCGAGAAGCGCGGCTTCACCCGCGCCGAGTTCGAGTCCCTGTTCGACCTGGCCCGCGCGGGCATCGCCGAGCTGATCGAGCTGCAGAAGGCGGCGGTGGCCTAAAACCCCTCTCCCTCGAGGGAGAGGGGCTAGGTGCGAAACCGCACCCCGGTGATGCGGTGGTCCTCGTCCATCGGCATGACGATGTCGGCGCGGCCGGGCATTTCCCGCAGGATGTGCTCGGTCAGGCGCTGGTAGTGCATGAGGAAGACCTCGATCTCCGCCTCGTCCATCACCCGGCGCCCGGCCGCGCCCTCGCGCGCCACGCGCTCGGCCAGCTTCTTCTCCTGCAGGGCGCGCCAGCCGAACACCACGTCGAAGCTGGGCGCCTGGAGCAGGGCCAGCAGGTCGATGCGGGCGAACAGCCTGGCGTAGTCGCCCTTGAGCTGGTCGTTGACGTAGCGCCGCCAGCGGCCGTCGGCGTCCTTGTCTTTTTCAAGAGCATTGATGGGCTCCACCAGCGCCTCGTCGGACTGCGGCGCCGCGCCCACGCACCAGCCCTCCAACAGCAGCACGTCCACCGGCGCCCGGACGCGGGGCCAGGTTTCGGCCGGCGCGCGGGTGTCCTCGGCCTTGTCGAACTGCGGCAGCGACACCTCGGCGCCCGAGGGGTCGGTCAGCACGTCGACCAGGGCCAGGCCGAGGCCGGGATCGTGGGTGCCGGGCACGCCGCGGGTGCGCAGCAGGGGATGGACAGCGGCGGCCAGCGCCTGGCGCTGCGGCAGGGTCAGGTAGAGGTCGTCCAGCGAGATGACCACGGCCCGCAGGCCCCCGTCCCGCAGCAGCGTCCTGAGGAAGGCGCTCATGGTCGACTTGCCGCTGCCCTGGCTGCCGCACAGCCCGACCACGATCGGCCGGCCGAGCTCGGCGCGCCGGCGCGCGATCGCCTCGGCCACCGGCCGGTGCACCGCCTCCACCATCTGGCGGTAGGCGGGCGGCAGGGCCATGGACGACATCAGGGCGTCGAGCGCGTCCATCAGGCGGCCGCGCGGCCGGTCAGGGCCAGGGACGGCCGCTGCAGGGCCGCGTCGTACCAGGCCGCCAGCCGGGGATGGGCGGCGCGCCAGTGCTGTTGCGGCAAACGCATCTCCAGATAGCCGATGGCGCAGGCGACGGCCGCCTCGCCCAGGGTGAAACGGCCGGGCTCCAGCTGGCGCTCGGCTTCGGCCAAGCCGGCCATGACCGCGCGCTGCTGGCGCACGATCACGTCGGCGTGGCGGTCGTCTTCAGGGCGGCGGTTTTCCATGACAATCCTTAAGACGCCGTCCGCGACCCCATCCCCCAGCGCTTCCAGGAGCCGCACCCGCCAGCGGGCCTCGCCGGCGGCGGGCAGCATGGCGCCCGGGCCCATCGCGTCGAGGTATTCGCAGATCACCCGCGAATCGTAGAGGACGGTCCCGTCCTCGAGCGCCAGGGCCGGGATCTTGGCGAGCGGGTTTATCGCGCGCAGGCGCTCGTCCAGGGTGTCGGTCAGCACCGTCTCGATGCGGCCGGCGAGCCCGTTTTCGTGCGCCACCACCAGGACCTTGCGCACGAACGGCGAGATCGGATGGTAGTAGAGTTTCATGATGTGGATCCCTGGAGAGCAGACATGGCGCTGAACCTGCCGCGCGGCGCGCGCATTGTCGCGGCCACGCACAACCCGGGCAAGGCCAAGGAGCTGGCCGCCTTGCTGGAGGGCCGCTTCGACGTGGTCTCCGCAGGGGAACTGGGCCTGCCGGAGCCGGAGGAGACCGAGACCACCTTCGTCGGCAACGCCGTGCTGAAGGCGCGCGCGGCGGCCGACCGCGCCGGCCTGATCGCCCTGGCCGACGACTCGGGGCTGTCGGTGGCCGCGCTGGAGGGGGCGCCCGGCATCCACTCCGCCCGCTGGGCCGGCCCCGGCAAGGACTTCGGCATGGCCATGGACCGCGTGCGCGAGCGGCTGGAGGAGACCGGGTTCGAGGACCTCTCGGCCTGGTTCAGCTGCGCCCTGGCGGTGGCCT
>JAQGII010000315.1 GCA_028291305.1 Caulobacteraceae bacterium | reverse complement strand
GGCCGACACCCTGGAGGACAGCGCCACCGGCGCCGACGCCGGCATCGTCCGCGTGCACGGCTCCAGGAAGGCCCTGGCCGTCACCTCCGACTGTACGCCGCGCTATGTGTTCGCCGACCCCTACGAGGGCGGCAAGCAGGCGGTGGCCGAGGCCTGGCGCAACCTGACCGCCGTCGGCGCCGACCCCATCGCCATCACCGACAACCTCAACTTCGGCAATCCCGAGCGGCCCGAGATCATGGGCCAGATCGTCGGCGCCATCGAGGGCATGGCCGAGGCCTGCCGCGCGCTCGACTTCCCCGTCGTGTCCGGCAACGTGTCGCTCTACAACGAGACCAACGGCGTCGCCATCCCGCCCACCCCCACGGTCGGCGCGGTGGGCCTGCTGCCCGACTACGACCGGCGCGCCGGCTTCGGCGGCGTCAAGGCCGGCGACCGCATCCTGCTGGTGGGCGAGAGCCGCGGCGAACTGGGCTCCAGCCTCTATATGCGCGAGCTGCTCGGCCGCGAGGAAGGCGCCCCGCCGCCGGTGGACCTGGCCCTGGAGAAGCGGAACGGCGACTTCGTGCGCGGCCTGATCCGCTCCGGCCGCGTCACCCAGGTGCACGACCTGTCGGACGGCGGCCTGATCGCCGGGGCGGCGGAGATGGCCATGGCCTCCAACGTCGGCGTCCGGCTGACCCTCGATTCCGGGCTGGCCATCCACGCCGAACTGTTCGGCGAGGACCAGGCCCGCTACCTGCTGGCCGTGCCGGCGAACGCCGCGCCCCAGATCGCCCACGACGCGGCGGCGGCGGGCGTGATCGTCGCCGACATCGGCCAGGCGGGCGGGACGTCGGTGGAGGTCGAGGGCGCGCTGTCGGTGGACCTCGCCGAGCTGCGCCGGGTCCACGAAGGCTGGATGCCGGCCTATATGTCCGGTCAGGGTTGAGGAGCCGCACCATGCCCATGTCCCGAGCCGACCTCGAAGCCGACCTGCGGGCCGCCTTCCCCGACGCCGCCATCGTCCTCGAGGACACGGTGGGCGACGGCGATCACTGGCGCGCCAAGATCGTCTCCGCCGCCTTCGCCGGCCTGCCGCGGGTGCGCCAGCATCAGCTGGTCTACGCCGCCCTCGGCGACAAGATGGGCGGCGTGCTGCACGCCTTGGCCCTGGAAACCTCGGCGCCTTGAGCGCAGACTGCTTGACCAGGGCCCCTCGCCTCCCTAGCTGAGAGGCTGGATTTCAAGGATAACCGCCGTGACCGACGCCGCCACGCAGACCGACCCCGCCGTCGCCTTCATCGCCGCCACCGTGGCCGAGCACCCGGTGGTGCTGTTCATGAAGGGCGTCCCCGAGCAGCCCCAGTGCGGCTTCTCCGCCCAGGTGATCGGCATCCTCAACCAGGTGGACGTGGACTATGTGGCCGTGAACGTCCTGCAGGACGACGGCCTGCGCCAGGGCATCAAGAGCTTCTCCAACTGGCCGACCATTCCCCAGCTCTATGTGAAGGGCGAGTTCGTCGGCGGCTGCGACATCATCCGCGAGATGTACGAAGCCGGCGAGCTGAAGACCTTCCTGACCCAGCAGGGCGTGCTGGCGGCTTAAGCCCCAACGTCTGCTACGGCCCCGGGTCGCCCACCAGCGGATTGGCCAGGGCGAACGGCTGGCCCGCGTCCAGCCCCAGTTCCTCGAAGCTGTAGACGACCTCCGCGTGGCCGGCGGCGACGGACCGGCAGGTGTCGGGGTGCTTGCGGGCAATCAGCACCATCGGCCGGGGCGGGTTCTTGGCCACCGCGACGGTCAGGTCCGACTTCCTGGTGCAGCCGTTGGACGCCACCCGCACGGTGATGGCCTCCTTGCCCACGGTCACGCCGTAGATCGGCTCGATCGGCGGCACGGTGTAGGCCGCGGCCGAACCGGCGCCCGCCAGCGCCATCATCCCCGCAAGCCAGATCCGCATACGCCCGTCTCCAACGAAAAAGGGCCCGGTTTCCCGGGCCCTTCCGCAATAGCTCGAAATTCAGGCCGCCGTTAGGAGGCGTAGAATTCGACGACCAGGTTCGGCTCCATCTTCACCGGATACGGCACTTCGGCCAGTTCCGGGGCGCGGATGAACTTGGCGGACTGGTGCTTGGTGTCGACTTCCAGATAGTCCGGGGTCTCGCGCTCGCCCGACTGCAGGGCTTCCAGCACCAGGGCCATGTTGCGCGAACGCTCGCGCACTTCGATCACGTCGCCGGCGCTGCAGCGATAGGACGCGATGTTGACGCGCTTGCCGTTGACCAGCACGTGGCCGTGGTTGACGAACTGACGGGCCGCGAACGGGGTCGGCACGAACTTGGCGCGATACACGATCGCGTCCAGGCGTGCTTCCAGCAGCGAGATCAGGTTCTCCGAGGTGTTGCCCTTGCGGCGGGCGGCCTCGTCATAGGTGCGGCGGAATTGCTTCTCGGTCAGGTTGCCGTAGTAGCCCTTCAGCTTCTGCTTGGCGCGCAGCTGCAGGCCGAAATCGGACACCTTGGACTTGCGGCGTTGGCCGTGCTGGCCGGGGCCGTACTGGCGCTTGTTGATGGGCGATTTGGGGCGACCCCAAATGTTTTCGCCCATGCGGCGGTCAAGCTTGTACTTCGCCGAATGGCGCTTCGACATAGGTCTTCTCTTTCACACGACGCGGCCCGGCTGCCCCCTTATGGAGCGGCGATCTCAACGGCGGTCTCGCGTCACCCGTCATATAGTCCCGCGCCGCAAGCGCGAGCCTGCAGCGGGAAAGGCGGTCCTATGCGGGCGGCGGCGTCCGGAGTCAACCTTTCCCCAACCGGGGCGTTTGGCCAGCAGCGGGCGCGTCTGGCCCGTCCCAGCGCGGAGACCTGGATGAGCGCCCAGCCCGGCAACAGCCCTTCCCCGCGGCAGCGGCTGGCCATCCTGCGGCGGCGCCGCGACGAGAAGATGGCCCGCTCGGTCCATGCCTATGTCCGGGGCTCGACCGTCCAGTTCTACGACTGGCTGAGGGAGACCCACCGCCGGCGGCTGCCTGAAGGTCCCTCGGTGTGGATCTGCGGCGACTGCCACGTCGGCAACCTCGGCCCGATCGCGGACTGCGGCGGGGCCATTGACATCCAGATCCGCGACCTGGACCAGACCGTGATCGGCAATCCCGCCCACGACCTGATCCGGCTGGGCCTGTCCCTGGCCGCCGTCGCGCGCGGGGCCGACCTGCCGGGCGTGACCACCGCCCATATGCTGGAGGAGATGATCCGCGGCTACGAGGAGGCGCTCGCCGACGACCGCGGCGCGCCCGAGCCCGACGCGGTCAAGATCGTGCGCAAACAGGCGGTCGGGCGCAAATGGCGCCACCTCGTCAAGGAGCGGCTGGCCGACCTGAAGCCCAGCATTCCCCTCGGCTCCCACTTCTGGGCGCTCAGCGACGAGGAGCGCCAGGCGGTCGAGACGCTGTTCCAGGCGCCGGCCGCGCGCAAGCTGGTGACCTCGCTGTCAAGCCGCGACGACGACGCCCCGGTCGAACTGCTCGACGCCGCCTACTGGATCAAGGGATGCAGCTCGCTGGGCCTGCTGCGGGTGGCGGTGCTGCTGGGCGTCGGCGACCTGGATCCGCGCAACGGCGGCTTCTGCCTGATCGACATCAAGGAAGCCGGCGAGGCGGCGGCGCCGGCGGCCCCGGACCGGCGGATGCCCCGCGACGACGCCCGGCGCGTGGTGCAGGGCGCGCGGCGCCTGTCGCCCAACCTCGGCGACCGCATGGTCGCGGCCAGGCTGCTGGGCCGCCCGGCGGTGCTGCGCGAGCTGCTGCCGCAGGACCTGAAGATCGAGATCGGCCAGTTCGGCCGCGCCGAGGCCATGCGCTCGGCCCGCTACCTGGCGTCGGTGGTCGGCGCCGCCCATGCCCGCCAGATGTCGCGGTCGGACCGGCGCGCGTGGGGGCTGGAGCTCGGCCGGCATCATGCGGCCAACCTGGACGCCCCGTCCTGGCTCTGGAGCAGCGTGGTGGAGCTGGCCGCGCGCCATGAAGCCGGCTACCTCGAGCACTGCCGCCGCTACGCCTTGGCGGCCTGAGCCCGACCCGCCCTCTGGAACCCGTCGTCCTCGGCCGCCGTCCGAAAAATCCAGGAAATCAAGTACCATGTATGAATATGTATCAATTATAGAAAGGTACCTTGCGTAACACGGTACCTGGTGGCACAAGGTTGCTCAAGGCGGGACGGCCAAAAGGGGCCGGCGCCCGCAAAAGATAGGGACCAGGAACATGAGCAAGATCATCGCCGCCGCCGTCATCCTCGCCCTGGGCGCCCCCGCCCTGGCCTCCGCCGCTCCGGCGCGGAGCGACAGCGATACGGTCCAGATCACTGTGAAGTACGCCGACCTGAACCTGACCGCGCCCACCGGCCAGGCCGCCCTGCACAGCCGCGTCACGCAGGCCGCCGCGCAGATCTGCGGCGGGCGTCCCGACACCCTGTTGGACGTCGCCGGCGGCCAGCGCTTCGAGGCCTGCATGGCCAAGACGGTCGGCGCCGCCCTGGCCAAGGTCCCGGCTCCGCGCATGGTCGCCGAGGCTCAGGCTCCGCAGGGCTGAACACCGGCGGCGAAGGTCAGGAGTCCTCGCTCCTGGCCTTCTGCGCCGCCAGCTTGGCCAGCACCCGGCCGCGGCCCTTGCTGAGGGCGGTGACCACGCCGCGCAGGGTGCGCACCTCCTGCTCGTTGAGCATCGAGCGGGCGAAGATGGCCCGCAGGTTGCGCACCATCGAGGGCTTCTTCTCCGCCGGATGGAAGAAGCCCGCCTCGTCCAGGTCGCCTTCCAGGTGGCCGTACAGCCCGGCCATCATGGCCTGGTCGGCGGGCGGCGGGCCTTCGCGGAAGGCGGGCGGCGGGCGGTCATGGGTCTGGGTGCGCCATTCATAGGCGTTGATAGCCACCGCCTGGGCCAGATTCAGCGAGCGGAAGCGCGGATCGATGGGGATGGTGA
>JAQGII010000312.1 GCA_028291305.1 Caulobacteraceae bacterium | reverse complement strand
GCAAGAACGTGCCGCGCCTGGTGCCCGGCTGGACCAAGCCGATCGTGGTCGGCCGCCATGCCTACGGCGACCAGTACCGCGCCACCGACTTCCTGGTTCCCGGCAAGGGCAAGCTGACCATCAAGTGGGAAGGCGAGAACGGCGACAAGATCGAGCGCGAAGTGTTCGACTTCCCCGGCTCGGGCGTGGCCCTGGCCATGTACAACCTGGACGACTCGATCCGCGACTTCGCCCACGCATCGTTCGCCTACAGCCTGAACCGGGGCTTCCCGCTCTACCTGTCGACCAAGAACACCATCATCAAGCGCTACGACGGCCGCTTCAAAGACATCTTCCAGGAAGTCTACGAGACCGAGTACGCCGAGAAGTTCAAGGCCGCCGGCCTGACCTATGAGCACCGCCTGATCGACGACATGGTCGCCGCGGCGCTGAAGTGGTCGGGCGGCTACGTCTGGGCCTGCAAGAACTACGACGGCGACGTGCAGTCCGACATCGTGGCCCAGGGTTTCGGCTCGCTCGGCCTGATGACCTCGGTGCTGATGACGCCGGACGGCAAGACCATGGAGGCGGAAGCCGCCCACGGCACCGTCACCCGCCACTACCGCCAGCACCAGCGCGGTGAGTCGACCTCGACCAACTCCATCGCCTCGATCTTCGCCTGGACCCGCGGCCTGGCCCACCGGGCCAAGCTGGACAACAACGAGGCCCTGGCCCGCTTCTCCGCCACCCTGGAGAAGGTGACCATCGGCACCGTGGAATCCGGCTTCATGACCAAGGACCTGGCCCTGCTGGTCGGCGCCGAACAGGGCTGGCTGACCACCGAAGGCTTCCTCGACAAGGTCAGCGAGAACCTGAGCAAGGCGATGGCGTAGCATCACCGGAGCCCTCTCCCTCGAGGGAGAGAGTTTGGGTGAGGGTGTTGCCAACGACGACAAAGGAAAGGCGCTGGAGGCGGTCCGCCCCAGCGCCTTTTTCTTTGAGGGCGGCGGCGGCGCCCTCATCCCTGCCCTTCTCCCCTCAAGGGAGAAGAGGGATACTACCCCGCCAGCGCCACCTTGACCGCCGCCAGGCCGGCCTCGGCCTGGGCCGCGTCGGGGGCGCCGCCCTGGGCGAAGTCGGGCTTGCCGCCAGCGCCTTGGCCGCCCATGGCCAGCACGGCCGCCTTGGCCAGCTCGGCTGCGTTGAACCGGCTGACCAGGTCCGCCGTCACCGCCACCGTCACCGCCGCCTTGCCGTCGGCCGTGCCGACCAGGGCCACCACGCCCGAGCCGACCTGCTTCTTGAAGTCCTCGGCGATGCCGCGCAGGTCCTTGCCGCCGACGCCGTCCAGCACCCGGGCGATCAGCTTGACGCCATTGATCTCCTCGGGCGCCGCGGACGTCCCGCCGCCGCCGCCCGTGGCCAGCTGGCGCTTGGCGTCGTTCAACGCCTTCTCCAGGCTGCGGCGCTCGGCCTGCAGCGCCTCGATGCGGAGGGGCAGTTCGGCCACCGGGACCTTGAACTGTTCGGCCAGGCCCTTGGCCACGCCTGCCTGGTCCAGCAGAAAGCGCCGCGCCGGCTCGCCGGTGAGGGCCTCGATCCGCCGGATGCCAGCGGCCACGCCAGTCTCCGAGACGATCTTGAACAGGGCGATGTCGCCGGTGCGCGCCACATGGGTGCCGCCGCACAGCTCCACCGAATAGTCGCCCTCGCCGCCCAGGGCGTGGCCCAGGGCCAGCACCCGCACGCTGTCGCCGTACTTCTCGCCGAACAGGGCGACGGCGCCCGCCTCGATGGCCGCCTCCGGCGACATCACCTTGGTGACGGCCGGGGTGTTCTGGCGGATCACCGCGTTGACCTCCGCCTCGATGCGGTCGATCTCGTCGGGGGTCAGGGGGCCGCCGTGGCTGAAGTCGAAGCGCATGCGGTCGCCATCGACCAGCTGGCCCTTCTGCGAGACGTGGGGGCCGAGCACATTGCTGAGCGCTTTGTGCACCAGGTGGGCGGCGGAATGGTTGGCGCGGGTGCGCTGGCGGCGTTCGGCGTCGACCAGCAGGCGCACGCGCGCGCCTTCCGCCAGTACGCCCTCGGCAATCTTGACGACGTGGGCGTAGAGGTCGCCGGCGTGCTTCTGGGTGTCGAGCACCACGCCGCGGCCGCCGCTCCATTCCACCTCGCCGCGGTCGCCCGCCTGGCCGCCGCCTTCGCCGTAGAAGGGGGTGCGGTCGAACAGGACCTCGACGGTATCGCCGGCCTGCGCCTGCTCCACCAGCGCCCCGTCCCGGACCAGGGCCAGGGTCTCGCCGGCCGCCTCCACGGCGTCGTAGCCGGTGAAGTCGGTGGGGCCGAGGCGGTCGCGCAGGGCCAGCCATTCGGCGCCCTGGGCCTGCTGGCCGGAGCCTGACCAGCTATCGCGCGCCATCTTGCGCTGGCGGTCCATGGCCTCGTCGAAGCCGGCGGTGTCCACCGTCAGCCCCTTGGCGCGCACCGCGTCCTGGGTCAGGTCGAGCGGGAAGCCGTAGGTGTCGTAGAGCTTGAACGCCGTCTCGCCGGCCAGCACCCCGCCCGCGTCCAACCCACTGGTCGCCTCTTCAAGAAGCGACATGCCCCGCCCGAGGGTGCGGCGGAAGCGCTCCTCCTCCTGGCGCAGGGTGTCGACGATCACCGGCTGCGCGCGGCGCAACTCGGGATAAGCCGCGCCCATCAGCTCGACCAGCACGGGCGCCAGGCGGTGCATCAGGGGCTCGTCGGCGCCCAGCAGGTGGGCGTGGCGCATGGCCCGGCGCATGATCCGGCGCAGCACATAGCCGCGCCCTTCGTTGGACGGCGAGACGCCGTCGGCGATCAGGAAGCAGGACGAGCGCAGATGGTCGGCGATCACCCGGTGCGAGGGCGCGGCGGCGCCCTGCGCCCTGACCCCGGTCAGCTCTTCGGACGCGGCGATCAGGGTCCTGAACAGGTCGGTGTCGTAGTTGTCGTGCACGCCCTGCAGCACGGCGGCCAGGCGCTCCAGCCCCATGCCGGTGTCGATCGACGGCTTGGGCAGGTTCAGACGCGTCCCGTCCGCCTGCTGGTCGAACTGCATGAACACCAGGTTCCAGATCTCGATGAAGCGGTCGCCGTCCTCGTCGGGCGAGCCCGGCGGGCCGCCCGGGATCGACGGGCCGTGGTCGTAGAAGATCTCCGAGCAGGGTCCGCACGGGCCGGTGTCGCCCATCGACCAGAAGTTGTCGGAGGTGGCGATGCGGATGATCTTGCCGTCGGGCAGGCCGGCGATCTTGCGCCACAGGCCCGCGGCCTCCTCGTCCTCGGAATAGACGGTGACCAGGAGCTTGTCCTCGGCCAGGCCGAGCTCCTTGGTGATCAGCCGCCAGGCCAGTTCGATGGCCTGCTCCTTGAAATAGTCGCCGAACGAGAAGTTGCCGAGCATCTCGAAGAAGGTGTGGTGGCGGGCGGTGTAGCCGACGTTGTCCAGGTCGTTGTGCTTGCCGCCGGCCCGCACGCACTTCTGCGACGAGGCGGCGCGCGGCGCCGGCCGCGTCTCGGCGCCGGTGAACACGTTCTTGAACGGCACCATGCCGGCGTTGACGAACAGCAGGGTGGGATCGCTCTGCGGCACCAGCGGCGCGGAGGGGACCACCAGGTGATCGTTGGCGCCGAAATAGTTCAGGAAGGCGCTGCGGATTTGGTTCAGGCTCTGCATGAGCGCTCCGGACGGGGGCGGCGAAACGAGGACTGCCGCCAGATATAGAAATCAGGAGCCCACTTAGCCAAGCCGGGCCGGAAAGCCAAAGGTAAAGCGGGGGAGCGGGGCGCGGCGCGTGGTTCGAGGCGCGCCCTGCAGGCGCTCCTCACCATGACGACCGCGGGATTGATGCCAAAACTCTCGTCATCCTGAGGAGCCGCGACAGCGGGGCTCGACCCGCACGGCCAAGAACTCGACCCGCACGGCAAAGAAAAGGGCGTCCGGCCTTGCGAGGGAACCGGACGCCCGAACGGCGAGGATCACGCGGGTATGCGCGAGCAGAAGGTTTGCGGGGTCCTGCCCGCGCCGAAACCCTCGCCGCTGTCTCGATAGGGGCTAGGCGTCGTCCTCGGCGGAGGGGCCGACCAGCAGCTCCTCGACGATGATGCCGGCGTTCTTGCGCACGGCGGCCTCGATCTCAGCGGCCATGTCGGGATTGGCCTTGAGGAATTCGCGGGCGTTGTCGCGGCCCTGGCCGATGCGCTGGCTGGCGTAGGAGAACCAGGAGCCGGACTTCTCCACCACCCCGGCCTTGACGCCCAGATCGATGATCTCACCCAGCTTGGAGATGCCCTGGCCGTACATGATGTCGAACTCGACCTCGCGGAACGGCGGGGCCACCTTGTTCTTGACCACCTTGACCCGGACGTTGTTGCCGATGATCTCGTCGCGCAGCTTGACCGAGCCGGTGCGGCGGATGTCCAGGCGCACCGAGGCGTAGAACTTCAGGGCGTTGCCGCCTGTGGTGGTCTCCGGGCTGCCGTACATCACCCCGATCTTGTGGCGGATCTGGTTGATGAAGATGACCATGCAGTTGGTCTTCTTGATGGTGGCGGTGAGCTTGCGCAGC
>JAQGII010000287.1 GCA_028291305.1 Caulobacteraceae bacterium | reverse complement strand
GCGACCACCGAACAGGACGGCTTCAAGCTGCGGCCCGGGGCGCTGGAAGCGGCGATCACGCCGCGCACCAAGTGGCTGTTGCTCAACTCGCCGTCCAACCCCACCGGCGCCGCCTACACCTGGGACGAGCTGCGCGCGGTAGCCGACGTGCTGCTGCGCCATCCGCACGTCTGGGTCATGACCGACGACATGTACGAACACCTGCTCTACGACGGCCTGACCTTCGCCACCATCGCCCAGGTCGAGCCCAAGCTCTACGACCGCACCCTGACGGTGAACGGCGTCTCCAAAGCCTACGCCATGACCGGCTGGCGGATCGGCTACGCGGCCGGTCCCGAGGCCCTGATCACCCTGATGCGCAAGGTGGAGAGCCAGTCGACCTCCAATCCCTGCTCGATCGCGCAGGCCGCGGCGGTGGAGGCCCTCAACGGCGTCCAGGACTTCCTGAAGCCCCGCGCCGAGGCCTTCGAGAAGCGCCGAGACCTGGTCGTCTCCATGCTCAACCAGGCCGCCGGCATCACCTGCGCCAAGCCGGAAGGCGCCTTCTACGTCTACCCGTCCTGCGCCGGCCTGATCGGCAAGACGGCGCCCAGCGGCAAGGTGCTGGAAACCGACGAGGACTTCGTCAGCGAACTGCTGGCGACCGAGGGTGTGGCGGTGGTGCAGGGCTCGGCCTTCGGCCTGGCCCCCTACTTCCGCATCTCCTACGCGACCAGCGAAGCCATCCTGGAGGACGCCTGCACGCGCATCCAGAGGTTCGCCGCGGCGTGCAAATAAGCTGAGCTTGCGCGTCCTCGCCGCTCGCGGTGGAGGACGCGTCTGTTCTTAAACCGCCCGCGTGACCGCGAAGTCGGCCAAGGCCTCGAGCGCCCGGCGCCATTCGCCGTCGGGGAAAGGCTCCAGCGCCACCTTGGCGGTTTCGGCATAGTCCGAGGCCAGGTCGAGCGAGGCTTCCAGCGCCCCGGTGCCGACGATCAGCTCGCGGGCCCGCTTGAAGTCGGCCTCGGTCTGCTGCAGCTCGCCGATCACGCGCTGCCAGAAGGCCGCCTCACGGGGGCCGGAGCGGGCGATCGCCAGCAGCAGCGGCAGGGTCGCCTTACCTTCGCGGAAATCGTCGCCAGCGTTCTTGCCCAGGGACTCGGTCTTGCCGCCGTAGTCCAGCGCGTCGTCGGTCAGCTGGAAGGCCAGGCCCAGGTTCAGGCCGTAGGTCCGCAGGGCCGCGATCTTGGCCTCGTCGGCGCCCGCCGCCACCGCCCCCGATTCGGCCGCCGAGGCGAACAGCTCGGCCGTCTTGCAGCGGATGATCTCGATATAGGTGTCCTGGTCCAGGCTCAGGTCGTGCGAGCGGGTCAGCTGCAGCACTTCGCCCTCGGCGATCACGCTGGAGGCCTTGGCCAGGATCTGCAGGGCGCGCAGCGAGCCGGTCTCGACCATCAGCTCGAAGGCCCGCGCGAACAGGAAGTCGCCGACCAGTACGCTGGAGGACCCGCCCCAGATCAGGTGGGCCGCCACCTTGCCCCGGCGCAGCTGCGAGCCGTCGACCACGTCGTCGTGCAACAAGGTCGCCGTATGGATGAACTCCACCGCCGCCGCCAGCTTCAGGGAATGGTCGCCATGCCCGCCCGACAGCCGATCGGCCGCCACCGTCAGCAGAGGCCGCAGTCTTTTGCCGCCCGCGGCGATCAGATGCTCCGCCAGGGCGGGAATGACCGGCACAGGGCTGTCCATGCGCTCGGTGATCAGCGCGTCCACCTTGGCCATGTCCGCCGCAGCCAGACGCACCAGGGCTTCGACGGAGCCGGTAGGCCGAGCAACGGACGGGTTCACTGCATCCAAGAGGGACAGCTCCAAAGGGAGGCGCACCCCACGTGGGAGGCCCCGGAAATCGCCGGGACAATGGTCGCCCAATAGGTCAGGGTCAAGCCAACCAGGTGGAAGTCAGCGTATGGATTCAACGCCAAGCCCGGCGCAGGCCGAAGCGGACACGACGCAGGACCGATTCCTCGGCGGGCGGCTGCTCCTGCGCCAGCCGCGCAAGGGTTACCGGGCGGGGATGGACGCGGCGCTGCTGGCCGCCGCCTGCGACGCCGGCCCCGGGCAAGGCGTGGTCGAGGCGGGCTGCGGCGCGGGGGCGGCCCTCCTCAGCGCGGCTCTGCGGCGGCCCCAAAGCCGATTCGTCGGCTTGGAGCGCGATCCCGCCGCCCTGGCCCTGGCCCGCGTCAACATCGCCGCCAACGGGCTCGGCGAGCGGGTGCAGGCCATCGCCGGCCAAGTGTCGCAGAAGCCCTCGGCCCTGGGCCTCGATCCGTTCGATGCGGCCCTGGCTAATCCGCCCTTCTTCGACGACCCCGGCGCCATCCGCGGCCCGGCCCCCGAGCGCGCCGGCGCCTGGATGGCCGACGACGGGCTGGAGGCCTGGACCCGCTTCCTGTTGAAGGCGGTGCGCGAGGGCGGGACCATCACGGTGATCCACCGCGCCGATAGGCTGGCCGACATCCTGGCCCTGCTCGGCGCCGGCGCGGGCTCGTTCCGCATCCGCCCGGTCCACCCCTTCGTCGACGAACCGGCGAAACGCGTGCTGGTGCGCGCCATCAAGACCGGCAAGGCGCCGCTGGCGCTGCTTCCGGCCCTGGTGCTGCACGACCGCGAAAGCGGCAAGCACACGGCGCAGGCGGAGGCGATCCTCAGGGGCCAGGCGGAGCTGGGGTGGACCTAAAACCCTTGCCCCGCTCGTGCGGGGAGAGGGTTTTGACTCTCAATCCGAGTACAGCTTCACCGCGTCCAGGCACATCTCGAAGCCGGTCAGCTCGCCGTAGACGTCGTCGGTCACCACCACGAACAGCCGCCGCGCCTCGGCCCACAGCATCAGGTCCTCCGGCAGGCCGAAATCCTCGATCTCGCCGCCGAAGCCGTCGCGCCAGATTCCCGAACGGTCCAGCTCCAGGCCCATCTCGTTCTCGATGCGGACGCGCAGCTCCGCCTCGTCCTCCGATTGAACATTGAGATAGGCGAACACCGGTTTGCCCAGGGCGGCCATGAAGCCGGCCTCGAAGGCGGTGCCCACGTTGCAGTTGGGGCCGCGCCACGGCGTCAGGTTGAGGATGGCGGCGTCGGCCAGGCGCAGGCGCTGCACCCGGTCGGCGTAGATTTCCCGCGCCATCGCCTCGGAGGGATCGGTTTCCACCAGCACGCTGTCGCTGGCCAGCACGGGGACGAAGCCCCGGTTGGCGCACAGCGCGCGCTTCTGCGCCAGCACGGCGCTGGAGTCCGACAGGGCGTTGTCGGGACCGCCGAGGTAGAGGGAGGCGATGCGGCGCATGGTCCCCGGAACTCCGCTCACCCCCCAGGATCGAGGAGATGAGCGGCGAGCTTGGTGCTAGTTGCGCGCCTTGTCGACCAGCTTGCCCTTGGTGATCCAGGGCATCATGGCGCGCAGGCGGCCGCCGACCTCCTCGATCGGATGCTCGGCGGAGCGGCGGCGGGTGGCCTTGAAGGACGGCTGGCCGACGGCGTTCTCCAGCATGAAGTCGCGCACGAACTTGCCGGACTGGATGTCCTCCAGCACCCGCTTCATCTCCGCGCGCACGGCCGGGTTGACGATGCGCGGCCCGCTCACGTACTCGCCGTACTCGGCGGTATTGCTGATCGAGTAGTTCATGTTGGCG
>JAQGII010000286.1 GCA_028291305.1 Caulobacteraceae bacterium | reverse complement strand
CTCCTGAAGCCGAAGCGCTTCAGCACGCCCGGGGCCAGCCACTTCATGGCCAGCGAGCCGATGGCGCCGGCGATGGTGATCGTGCCGCTGGTCGCAGCGCTCATGCCAAATCCCAGCTGGAGCATTAGCGGCAGCAGGAAGGGCTGGGCGCCTTGGGTGATACGAGTCAGCGAGCCACCGATCAATGACAGCCGAAAGGTCGGCACCCGCATCAGCGACAGATCGAGGATCGGGTCTTCGCGCCGCCGGGCATGGCGGATGTAGAGCGCCCCGGCGACCAGCCCTATGGCGATCAGCTCCAGGGCGCGGCGCATCTCGCCCGACCGGCTGGTCATCTCGAAGCCGAACAGCAGGCAGCCCAACGACAGTCCCGACAGGACGAAGCCAGCCAAATCCACCCGCGGCGGCCGGTCGCCGCGCACCTGGCCGATGAACTTTGTGACCAGCACCACCCCTAAGACGCCGACCGGCAGGTTGAGGTAGAAGATCCATCGCCAATTCAGATAGGTGACGATGAAGCCGCCCAGCGGCGGGCCGACGATCGGGCCGATCATGGCCGGCATGATCAACCACGACATGGCCTGGATCATGTCCTCCTTGGCCACGCTGCGCAGCAGCACCAACCGGCCGATGGGGATCATCATCGCGCCCCCTATGCCCTGGATGAAGCGGGCGGCGATCAGGAACGGCAGGGTCGTGGCCTGGCCGCACAACACCGAGCCGGCCAGGAACAGGATGATCGCGACACGGAACACGGTCTTGGAGCCGAACCGGTCGGCCAAGCGACCACTGGCGGGAATGAAGATCGCCAGGGCCAGCAGATAGGAGGTCAGGGCTGAGCTGAGGTTGGTGGCTGGTACGCCGAAGTCGCGCGCCATGGTCGGCAGGGCGGTGGCGAGGATGGTGGCGTCCATCTGCTCCATGAACAGGGCGCAGGCGATGATAAGGGCAACGGTGCGGTAATTGCGCTGGACGGCGCCTTGAGTGGAAGCCGGTCGACTGGGGACCAGGGCCAGGCCGTCCGCGGCGGGCACGATGCCGTCGCGGATTTCGGAACTGATCGACGCCAAGCCGCGCCGTCGAGGCCTCAGCATGCGACGCCCCTCAAGGACGGCGGGCACAACGGAGCGGTCGTCGAAAAACCAGACACAGCAATCTCGGTCATGGAGGCGGGCGATCTCCGCCTGGTTACACGGCTCGCGCTATAGCGCAGAACGACGCACGCCGAGGTCTTTCTTGGACGCGCCCCGGGCCAGCGCCGCGCCGTCGGCAGTGGGCAGACGACACAGCTTGGCGACAGTTTGATCTGACGCCACTTTTCCGACCGAACGTTCGGTATGATCGAACGATCTTGGCGACAGCATTGCGCGCGCCTAGGTTCTCGCGATGACCCTTGAGCAGCTCCGCATTTTCGTCGCCGTCGCCGAGCGCCAGCACATTACCCGGGCGGCTACCGCGTTGAACCTGACCCAGTCCGCGGTGAGCAGCGCCATCACCGCCCTGGAAGGCCGACACGGCGTCGCGCTTTTCGATCGCGTCGGCCGCAGCATCGTCCTCAACCAGGCTGGAGAGGCGTTCCTCGCCGAGGCCCGCGGCGTTCTGGCGCGCGTGGCCGCCGCCGAAGCGGCGCTGGCGGACCTCAGCGGCCTGGAACGGGGGCGCTTGTCGATCCATGCCAGCCAGACCATCGCCAGCTACTGGTTGCCGCCGCGCCTGACGGCCTTCCATGCGGCCCATCCCGGAATCGCGCTGGACGTGGCCATCGGCAACACGGCCCAGGTAGCGCGCGCGGTCGCCGAGGGCGCCGCCGAGATCGGCCTGGTGGAAGGCTTGGTGGACGATCCGGTGTTGAACCGCACCGTCATCGACCAGGAACGTCTGAGTCTCGTGGTCGGCCCCCAGCACCCCTGGGCCGTTGCGCCACCCGACGGCGATCCGGACCTGACCCAGACGGACTGGGTCCTGCGCGAGCAGGGCTCTGGAACGCGTTCGTCCTTCGAGGCGGCGCTGGCGGGAAGGGGGTTGTGCCTCGCAGACTTGAGGATCGCCATGGTGCTCCCGGGAAACGAAGCCGTCCGATCGGCCGTCGAGGCGGGCGCCGGAGCCGGTGTGATGTCCGAGAGTCTGGCCAGCCTGGGCGTGGCGAGGGGAGCGCTCGTTGAGCTCCCGATCGATCTGCCGGTGCGGGAATTCCATCTTCTGCGTCACAAGCAGCGCTATCGCAGCCGCGCCGGAGACGTGTTCGTCGACATCGCAAAGAGGCACGCCAAGCCATAGCCTGGATATTCGATTTTATCGAACAATCCTATTCAACGTTCGCGTTGGAATAGAACGGTCCTGAAACCCACTTCCCGGTCAGGGAGCGCGCCGCCTTCGCGGCCTCCACTCCAGCGGAGTGATGACATGACCGCCCCAACCCATGCCGACTTCTATGAAGCCCCCCTATCCAGCCTCGCCAGCCCGCGAGAGGTCGTGCGTCAGTTCACGCCCAACTGGTTCGCCGCCACAATGGGGACCGGCATCCTGGCGCTCGCCCTTGCGCAGTTTCCGATGAATATCCCGGGTCTGCAGGTCGTCGCCGAAAGCCTCTGGCTGTTCAACATCGGGCTCTTCAGTCTGTTCGCCGCGCTCTACGCCGCCCGCTGGATCTTCTATTTCGACGGGGCCAGAAGAATCCTGGGTCATTCCGTCGTCTCGATGTTCTTTGGCTGTATCCCGATGGGGCTGGCCACGATCATCAACGGCTTCCTGACGTTCGGCGTCGCCCGCTCCGGGCATGCCGCCGTGGAGATCGCCCAGGCGCTGTGGTGGGTCGACGTGGCGATGGCGGTCGTCTGCGGGATCGCCATTCCGTTCATGATGTTCACACGCCAGAGCCATTCCATCGACCAGATGACGGCCGTCTGGCTGCTGCCCGTGGTGGCCGCGGAAGTGGCGGCGGTCAGCGGCGGCCTCCTGGCGCCGCATCTGACCGATCCCCACCAGCAGCTCACGGTGCTCGTCACGAGCTACGCCCTGTGGGCCTGCTCGGTGCCGCTGGCCATGAGCATCCTGGTGATCCTTGTCCTGCGCATGGCCATCCACAAACTACCCCAGGCCAGCATGGCCGCGTCGAGTTGGCTGGCGCTGGGCCCGATCGGCACCGGCTCGCTCGGCCTGTTGGTGCTCGGCGGCGCGGCTCCGGCGATCTTCGCCGCCAATGGCCTGGGCGGCTATGGGAGCGCCGCGCGCGGCATAGGCCTGATCGGCGGACTGCTGCTGTGGGGCTACGGCTTCTGGTGGGCCGCCATGGCGGTGATCATAACCGCGCGCTACCTGCGCGAAGGCCTGCCGTTCAACCTCGGCTGGTGGGGCTACACCTTTCCGCTCGGCGTCTACGCCGTCTGCACGCTGAAGCTGGCGACCCTGTTGCCGATCGGCGCCTTCGCGGTGTTCGGCGCTGGACTGGTCATAGCGCTTGCGGCCATGTGGCTGGTGGTCGGCGCACGCACCCTGCGCGGCGCTTGGCGCGGCGACCTGTTCGTCTCCCCCTGCCTGACAGACACCTGAGGTCGCGCTCGCCAAAATCCAGCCTTGCGGCGGGTCGCTTATTTCGGTCCGACCCTATCGATAGATCGCTTCCAAAACTGACGGCCGCGCCTCGGTCTATGGCGTGGCGGCTAGAACCGTTCCAAATCCAGCTCTCGCTCGACAAGAGCCAAGATCATTTCAAATATCTGGGCTTCGGAGATGTCGAATATTGATATCCTATTGAGCCTCTCAGTGTCCCGCTTATTGCTTATAAAGCTGACGACACATCCGTCGTTATCCACGCTCAGCGTAAGCATCAACTCCGGCTCGAAAATGCCGATGGTGAAAATCTTGAAGATTGTCAGTGAGATGTGAGGTCCGTCATCGATATTGACCGCGACGCGCAAGCTCGCTTCTGAAGCGCGGTCATTAAATTCGCCGATCGCACGATCTATCTTGGCCGCGAGATTTGGCACTTCGGCGAAGATGAGGTCATGGGTCACGACCTCTTTCGAGGTGGGATGATTTCTTCCATATTCCGCGCGCTTCGCGTTGTAGCGCTCGATGACACTGTCGGCGCGCCGATTCAGATCGGAATTCACCACCCTGCCTCCAACTTTTTTTATTATGACTAGAGAGCGACAAGCAGATGGGTTGATTTTGGCCTTCGAAATCTGCCGCACCGTGACTGTAATCCGGACCCAAGCCCCGCTTGAGTGAATTTTTATTCACTGGAAGCCCGCGTACCGGCCGCTAGCCTGGGGCCAAGGCTCACGCCGCCGGTTCGCTCCCTCGCGCCCCCCGCCGGCCAGCGTGACGCCCTTTTCATTTTTCGGCGTGGAGTTGAGGCATGCTGGCGATTGTTCGGCTGGGCTTGCGGCGGCCGTACACCTTCGTGGTCCTGGCGATCCTTATCCTGATCGCCGGCCCGCTGGCCCTCTTGAAGACGCCGACCGACATCTTCCCCGACATCAAGATTCCGGTGATCGCCGTGGTGTGGACCTACCGCGGCCTGGCGCCGGACGACATGTCCGGGCGGGTCATCTACTATTACGAGCGGCAGCTCTCCTCCCACGTCAACGATATCGAGCACATCGAAAGCCAG
>JAQGII010000285.1 GCA_028291305.1 Caulobacteraceae bacterium | reverse complement strand
CACGGCGGCGGTGACGGCGAAGGCGATCCGAGCGGAGGACTGGCGGGCGCTCATCATCGCCCATTCGATGGCCAGCAGGGCCGCGACCACGGCGATCAGCACCAGGCGCAGCTTGGAGCCCCACGGGCCGTCCAGCAGCAGCACGAACAGCGCGGCGGGCGCCAGCACGGCCGTCGAGAGGGCGCGGATGCCCAGATTGGTCCAGTTGAACCGCTTAACCGGTGGCGAGGGCGTCATTCACGTCCGCTCCGCCGTAGCGGCGCTCGCGCGTCCGGAATTCCTCCAGGGCGGCCGCGAGATCGGCGGGGCCGTAGTCGGGCCACAGGACGTCCTGGAAGACGAATTCGGCATAGGCCGCCTCCCAGAGCAGGAAATTCGAGAGGCGCTGTTCGCCGCTGGTGCGGATGATCAGGTCCGGAGACGGGCAGTTGGAGGTGGACAGGTAGGATCGGAAGCCCTGTTCGGTCAGGTCTTCCGGCTGGGCCAGCCCGGCCTTGACCGCCTCGGCGAAACGGCGCGCGGCGTCGATGATGTCCGCCTGGCCGCCATAATTGAACGCCACCTGCAGGTTGAAGCGGTCGTTGTGCTCGGTGGAGCGCTCGGCGTGTTCGATGGTTTCGAGGATATCGGCCGGCAGGCCCTCGCGGCGGCCCAGGATGTGCACCCGCACGCCCTCGCGGCGCAGGCGGTCCAGGTCGGAGCGGACATAGGCCTTCAGCAGGCGCAGCAGTTCGGACACCTCGCCCGCGGGCCGGCGCCAGTTCTCGGTGGAGAAGCCGAACACCGTCAGCCACTGCACGCCCATCGTGGGCGCGGCCTCCACCACGCGCTTCAGCGCCAGGACGCCCGACCGGTGGCCCAGGCTGCGCGGCAGGCTGCGCGCCTTCGCCCAGCGGCCGTTGCCGTCCATGATGATGGCGACATGGGCCGGCGCGCCGCCGGAGGCGACGTCGAGGGTCCCAGGCGTTCCCTCATGAGGGTCGGACATCGAGCCGGACTGCGGCGCCATGATCATATCCTCGTCCCGGTGGAGTGAACCGGGACGGTCAAACCTGCATGATCTCATGTTCCTTGGTTTTCAACATCTCATCGACGCGCTTGATCGCCGCGTCGGTGAAGCCCTGGACCTCGTCGCTCATGCGCTTGAGCTCGTCCTGGGTGATGAGGGCGTCCTTCTCGGCCTTCTTCAGTTCGTCGATCATGTCGCGGCGCACGTTGCGCACGGCGATCCGCTGGGTCTCGGCGTATTTGCCGGCGAGCTTGGCCAGGTCGCGGCGGCGCTCCTCGGTCAGCGGCGGCACCGGCACCCGCAGGTTCTGGCCGTCGAGCTGCGGATTGAGGCCCAGGCCCGCGGCGCGGATCGCCTTTTCCACCGACACCACCACGCCCTTGTCCCACACGCTGACCACCAGGGCGCGGGGCTCGGGCACGCTGACGGCGGCGACCGTGTTGAGCGGCACGGTCGAGCCATAGGCTTCGACCATCACCTGGTCCAGCAGGCCGGCGGAGGCGCGGCCGGTGCGCAGCGAGGCGAACTCGTCCTTCAGCGCGGCGACGGTCTTGTCCATGCGCTCGCGCGCCTTGGCGACATTGGGTTTCTCGGAAGCGGCCATGCAGTGATCCTCAGTCGCGGGCGTGATCGCGGCGGTCTTCGCCGATCACGGTGTGGACACCGTCGCCCATCAGCACGTCGCGCAGGGCGCCGCGCTGGCGGATGGAGAAGACGACGATGGGAATGTCGTTGTCCCGCATCAGGCTGATCGCCGATGCGTCCATGACCTTAAGATCCTGGGCCAGAACCTCAAGGTAGCTCAGCCGCTCATAGCGCTGGGCGTGCGGATCCTTCTTCGGATCGGCGGTGTAGACGCCGTCGACGCTGGTGCCCTTCATCAGGGCGTCGCAGCCCATTTCCGCCGCGCGCAGGGCCGCGGCGGTATCGGTAGTGAAGAAGGGATTGCCCGTGCCGGCGGCGAAGATCACCACGCGGCCCTTTTCCAGGTGGCGCAGGGCGCGGCGGCGGATATAGGGCTCGCAGACAGTGTCCATCGGAATTGCGCTTTGAACACGGGTGTTTATGCCGATCTTCTCAAGCGCATTCTGCATCGCCAGGGCGTTCATGACGGTGCCCAGCATGCCCATGTAGTCGGCGCTGGCCCGCTCCATGCCGCGCGCGGCGGTGCTCAGCCCGCGGAAGATGTTGCCGCCGCCGATCACCAGGCACAGCTCGACGCCCTGCTGCACGATCTCGGCCACTTCCTGGGCCACGGCGTCGATGGTCTTCATGTCGATGCCGAAACCGCCGTCGCCCATCAGGACCTCGCCGGAAACCTTCAGCAGGATGCGCCGGTAACGCGGGGGGCGCGCATCCGGTGGGGTCATGGCATGGGTCATGGGACGCCTTCGCAGCGACGGGATTCGCGCCGCACAATAGCCGAAGGGCGCGGGGTCCGTCGAACGGTCCCGCGCCCTTCCCTGTTACGCTCGGATTCTACTGGCCGGTGAGGGACGCGACTTCAGCCGCGAAATCCTCGGTCTTCTTCTCGACGCCTTCGCCCAGGGCCAGACGCACGAAGCCCTTCACCGTCACCGGCGAGCCCAGGGTCTTGGCCGTCTCGGCCACCAACTGCTCGACGGTCTGGTCCGGGTTCATGACGAAGGCCTGCTTCAGCAGCACGACTTCCTCGAGGAACTTGCGGATGCGGCCTTCGACCATCTTCTCGACCACGGCGGGCGGCTTGCCCGATTCAGCGGCCTGTTCGGCGAAGATGGCGCGTTCGCGCTCGATGGCCGCGGGGTCCAGGTCGTCGGGGGACAGGGACAGCGGCGCGGTGGCGGCCACGTGCAGGGCGATCTTCTTGCCGAGGTCCTGCAGGGCGGCCTGGTCGCCGGCGCCTTCGACGGCCACCAGCACGCCGATGCGGCCGATTTCGGGAGCCACGGCGTTGTGCACATAGGCGGCGATGGCGCCCTGGGCCACTTCGAAGCGGGCCGAGCGGCGCACCAGCATGTTCTCGCCGATGGTGGCGATCAGGTTGGTGATCATGTCGGACACGACTTCGCCGTCGGCGGTCTTGGCCGCGCTCAGGGCCTCGACGCCGCCGGTCACGTCCAGGGCCGTCTTGGCCACCGCGCGGGCGGCGTTCTGGAACAGCTCGTTACGCGCGACGAAATCGGTCTCGGCGTTCAGCTCGACGGCCGCGCCGGTCATGCCGGCGCCGTTGTTGCGCAGCGCCACGGCCACGAGGCCTTCGGCGGCGATGCGGTCGGCCTTCTTGGCGGCCTTGGACAGGCCCTTGGTGCGCAGCCAGTCCATGGACGCTTCGATGTCGCCGCCGTTCTCGGTCAGCGCCTTCTTGCAGTCCATCATGCCGACGCCGGACTTCTCGCGCAGCTCTTTCACCAGCGCGGCAGTGATCTCCGCCATGGTCTACCTCCAGTTGAATAGCGATGGCGGCCCAGTGCGCCCTGTTCCGAGGGTTTACCGGGCCGCCTTGTCGTTTATGCGATGGCCCCGCCCGACGAGGGCCGGACCGGGATTGGATTACTCGACGACCGTGTCGGCGGCTTCGCCGGCCACTTCGGCGACGATCTCAGCCGAGGTTTCCTCGACGGGAACTTCAGCCGGGGGGACCGTGGCGGCCAGTTCCTCGGCGACGGGCGCCGCTTGCTCGGCAACCGGCTCGGCGGCCGCGGCCAGTTCCTCGGTGGCGGCGACCATTTCAGGCGACGCTTCCTCGGCAGCCGGTTCGGCGGCCGGAGCCGCCTTGGCGCGCGACTTGCGCAGGGCCGGCTCGGTCGGGTTGACCGAGGCGCCCAGGTCCACGCCCATCGAGGCTTGGCCGGCGGCCAGGCCGTCGAGCACCGCGTCGGCGATCAGGTCGCAGTAGAGCTGCAGGGCGCGGGCGGCGTCGTCGTTGCCGGGGATCGGGTAGGTGATGCCGTCCGGATCGGAATTGGTGTCGAGGATGGCCACCACCGGGATGATGAGCTTGCGCGCTTCCTGGATGGCGATCGCTTCCTTGTTGGTGTCGATCACGAACATCAGGTCGGGGATGCCGCCCATGTCCTTGATGCCGCCCAGGGACAGTTCCAGCTTCACGCGTTCGCGGGTCAGCTGCAGCAGTTCCTTCTTGGTGCGGTTGGAGTGCTCGCCGTCCAGCAGGCCTTCCAGCTCGCGCAGACGCGCGATGGAGCCGGAGATGGTGCGCCAGTTGGTCAGGGTGCCGCCCAGCCAGCGGTGATTGACGTAATATTGCGCGCTGCGCTTGGCCGCCGTGGCGACCGGCTCGGACGCCTGGCGCTTGGTGCCGACGAACAGCACGCGGCCGCCCGAGGCCGCCACTTCACGCACCTTGACCAGGGCCTGGTGCAGCAGCGGGATCGATTGCGAGAGGTCGATGATGTGGATGTTGGCCCGCGATCCGAAGATGTAGCGGTCCATCTTCGGGTTCCAGCGATGGGTCTGGTGGCCGAAGTGCGCGCCAGCTTCCAAGAGCTGACGCATGGAGAATTCGGGTAGCGCCATGGATATTGTCCTTTATCCGGTTAGCCTCCGCAGACAAAACCCCCTCTCGGGGACCGGAAACGGAAGCGAACGGGATGTCTCCCCGATCGTTGCCGAACGTCTGCGTGTGAGATGGCGCGCTAACTACGGGCAAACCCCGTACAAATCAAGCCTTACCGCCCCCAGGGTCACACATCCTCCAGGAACATCACCCCCGGCGCCATCTTCAGGGCCCCGCGCAGGGCCGCGTCCAGGTTGAACCGGCCCGGCAGGCGCAGCTCGACTTCCCGGCCGCCGTCCATGCCGGCGATCAGGGTCACCTCCCCGCCCCTTTGCGACGAGGCCGTCTCCAGCCGTTTCTTCAGGGCGTCGATCTCGGTGGAGCGCGGCGACAGATGGATGCGCAGG
>JAQGII010000280.1 GCA_028291305.1 Caulobacteraceae bacterium | reverse complement strand
TCCGCACCGGCGTCGGCCAGACCGCAAACATCGGCCTGATCGACGGCTCGCGGCTGACGCTGGACACCGACACCACCATCCGCACGCAGATCACCGCCCGCAAGCGCCTGATCTTCCTCGATCACGGCCGCGCCTTCTTCAAGGTGGCCCACGACCGGTCGCGCCCCTTCATCGTGGAGGCCGCCGGCAAGTCGGTGACGGCCACCGGCACCGCGTTCGAGGTCACCTCCGAGGCCAGGCGGTTCGAAGTCCTGCTGGTCGAGGGCCGGGTGCGCGTCAGCCTGCCGGCCAAGAACACCGGCGTGGCCGAGGAGCGCCTCGTGTCCACCGAACTGACGCCGGGCACCCGGCTGGCGGGGGTGGAGGCCGGGACCTGGACCCTGACCCGCGTGGACGGCCGCGGCGAGTTGGGCTGGATGGAGGGGCAGCTGTTGTTCGACAACAAGCCGCTGGGGGTCATCGTCGCGGAAATGAACCGCTATTCGCGCCGCAAGATCCTGATCGACGACCCGCAGGTGGCGAGCCGGCCGGTCTACGGCGCCTTCATGGCGGGGGACGTCGACCAGTTCGTCCGCGCCCTGGTCGACTACCGGATCGTCCGCATCAAATCGCAGAGCGAGAGCGTGGTGGTCCTCTCCGCGCCCTGAAGGTTATTGCCGTTAAGTCATTAAATTTGCCGCGCGGCTGGGGTATCGTCCTTTTCCCGCGTCAGGCAATACAGGGGGAGGGAAAAACTCCCCAATACAAGGGAGGGAAACAAAAATGTCCAAACGGGCAATCGATCCCGCGCGCCTGCTCTGCGGCGCAGCTGCTCTGGCCTTGATCGGCGCTTCCAGCGCGCGCGCGCAGACGGCCCAGACCTACAATATCCCGCCTAAATCCCTGGCCGCGGCGCTGAACGACTTCGCCGCCCAGAGCCATGAACCGATCCTGGCGACCGGCGACCTGGTCAGCGGCAAGAGCTCTCCCGGCGCGTCCGGCCAGGCCGAAGCCGCCGCGGTGCTGTCGCGCCTGCTGGAAGGCACCGGCCTGACCTATCGCCGCTCCGGCCGCACCTTCCTGATCATCAAGGCCTCCACCACCACCCTGCCGATCACCCGCATCGCCGACCAGACCACGGGGCCAACCCCGACGGCGAGCGTCGCCTCCGTGCAGCTGGCGCAGCAGTCCGCGCAACCCTCCGAACTGGGGGAAGTGGTGGTGACGGCCACCCGCCAGACCTCGACCGTGAACAAGGTCGCCCTGTCGATCACCGCCGTGACGCAGGGCGCCCTGGACCGCCAGGGCGTGGAGAACATCGACTCCCTGGCGCGCAACGTGCCGTCGCTGACCTTCCGCAAGGTCGGCAACGAAGGCAATCCGCAGGTCGCCATCCGCGGCATCATCTCCAATCTCGGCGCCTCGACCACCGGCATCTACCTTGACGACACGCCGCTGCAGAAGCGCGGCACCAACGGCGCGGTGACCGGCAACGGCAGCCCCACGCCGGTGCTGTTCGACCTGGACCGCATCGAGGTGTTGCGCGGGCCGCAGGGCACGCTGTTCGGCTCGGGCTCGGAAGGCGGCACGGTGCGCTTCATCACCCCGGCGCCCAGCCTGACCCGGTATTCCGCCTACGGCCGGGCCGAGGTGTCGACCACCGAGGGGGGCGGCGCCAGCTACGGCGGCGGCGTTGGCGTGGGCGGCCCGATCGTCGCCGACAAACTCGGCTTCCGCCTCAGCGTCTACGACAAGCACATCGGCGGGGTGCTCGACCACGTCTCGATCTATGACGGCCACACGGTGGCCAGCAACACCGACTTCGGCGACCAGAAGGCGCTGCACCTGGCGCTGGCCTGGCAGGCGACTTCCAACCTGAGGATCACCCCGTCCCTCTACATCTCGTCCGACTCCCTGGCCGACCAGGGCAGCTTCTGGCAGAACGTGCCCAGGTTCACGACCCAGGGGGGGACCTTCACCAACAAGACCCGCGTCGGCGACGGCGCCTCGGTGCCCGGCTCGACCGGCTTCAACCTGGACTTCCCGGACGCGACCCTGCCCGGCTTCAGCTTCGGGCCCTATCCCTTCTTCGGCGTCAACAAGACACCGGTGAACTTCTACTACGACCAGAACTGCGGCTCGTGCACGGCCTACACCCCGTTCGGCCCGTCGCAGATCAACATCGCCGCCACGACCATCAACGGCGTGGTCTATCCGGCGCACAGCATCAACATCCCCGGCCAGCAGCCCGGCCCCAACAGCGCCAAGGCGGCCCTGTCGCCGCGGGTCAACACCCTGACCCTGCCGACCCTGACCTTCGACTATCAGGCCAGGGGCTTCCTGGTGAAATCCATCACCTCCTTCGCGCGCGACAATTCGGAAGGCTACAACGGCGGCCAGTTCGGCGGCCGCGCGTCCTTCCTGCCGACCACCACCACGCCGGCAACGGCGCTGGGCGGGCAATACGTCAACCCCAACGGCACGCCGGTGGCCGGCGGCGCCACGGGCGCGCCCCTCAATCCGTCGGGCTTGCCGCCGCTGGCGGCCCCGGGCACGGGGGGCAACTTCATCGTCATCCCCGGAACGCCGTTCCAGTACTCCAACTTCTATTATGTGAACCGGCGCGACCAGTGGACCCAGGAGGTGCGCTTCTCCTCCGACAACAGTCCGGGCGACCGGCTGAGCTGGGTCGGCGGTCTGTATTTCTCGGACGCCAAGCAATACCAGCGGCTGTCGCAGCCGGCGTCGGAGGCGACCACCTCCTACAACCTGAGGGGAATCGACGAGTCCTTCACCCTGAACGCCTACAACATCGGCGCGACAACGCCGATCCCGGTGTCGATCGCCTGCAACCCCAATCCGACGGGCGCAGCGCCGAACCAGACCTACAGCTGCGTGCAGACCGCGCCGACCACCGGCACGACCGGCGACGTCGCCCGGCGCTACGTGCACATCCACGAGCAGGAAACCGCCGCCTTCGGCGAAGCCAACTACATGATCACCGAGAAGCTGAAGGCGACCGCGGGCGTGCGGGTGGCCCGCAGCATGAACACCTATCTGCAGGACCTGTCGGGCTCGGTGTTCGGCGACCCGCTGTCGCCGGTGTTCGTCGCCACCCCGCCCACGGCGGCCAATCCGGGGGGCAACCCCCTGGCGGTGGCGGGGCAGAACTATGTGACCACCACCTCGGGCTCACAGGCCGAAACGCCGGTGACGCCGAAGTTCGGCCTGTCCTACCAGATCGACCCCACGGACATGGTCTACGCCACGGTGGCCAAGGGCTACCGGCCGGGCGGCGTGAACGCACCGGTCAGCCAGGGCAACTGCGCCGCGCAGCTGGCCGCGCTCAACATCACCGGCTCGCCGATCGGCTACAACTCCGACACGGTGATCTCCTACGAAGCCGGGGCCAAGGTCCGGCTGCTGGGCGCGCAGATCAATTCCAGCCTGTTCTACATCGACTGGAAGAACCCCCAGCTGACGGTCCAGCTGACCTGCGGCTCGTCCTACATCACCAACGCCGGGGCCGCCCGCTCCCAGGGCTTCGATACCCAGATCCAGACCCGGCGCTTCTTCGGCTTCAGCTTCAACGGCTCGCTGGCCTATACCGACGCCAAATACACCCAGGACGTCACCAACGCGACGCCCACCGGGCCGCCCAGCTACATCGTGCACAAGGACGATCCGCTGCCGATCTCCAAATGGCAGTTCGCCGTCGGCATCCAGTACGACACGACCCTGTTCGACAAGTACGGGGCCTATGTCCGCGCCGACTACGACTTTTCGGGCTCGTACCTGCGCAACCTGGCCAACAGCACCAGCTACGACCCGATCACCGCCGTCGCCGCGCCGACCCATTTCACGACCATGCGCGCCGGGGTCAACGTCGGCCCCTGGGACATGAACGTGTTCGTCAACAACCTGACCAACTCCCAGGACCTGCTGGTGGTGGGGCACGGGGCCGGGGCCGCCCAGGTGACGGCGCAAACCTTCCGGCCGCGCGAAGTCGGGCTGCAAGCCACCTTCCGCTACTGAGCCCGTTATCCCTGCGAGGAGACCTACGATGTTTTCAATTCCGTTCTACCGGCGGGCCAGGATCGCGGGCATGGCGGCGGTCGTGGCCGCCGCCGTGGCAGTGGCGGTCACTCCGGCGCCGGCCGGGGCCCAGTCTTCGCCCGGCAAGGCTGCCGCGGCCTGGACGCCCAAGCCTTACAAGCCCCGCTCGCCCCATGACTTCACCGGCATCTGGCGCAACACCGGCGGCATCGGCTGGACCCCCGGCATCCCGCCGGGACCCAGGCAGAACCCGCCGCTGACGCCCGAGTACCAGAAAATCTTCGACCAGCGGATCAAGGACGCCGCCGAGGGCAGGCCGTCCGGCGACCTGACCGCCAACTGCCTGCCCCAGGGCATGCCGCGGATCATGACCATGACCTACCCGATGGAGATCATCCAGAACGACACCCAGGTGAACATCTTCGCCGAGTGGCAGGAGCAGACCCGGCGCATCT
>JAQGII010000279.1 GCA_028291305.1 Caulobacteraceae bacterium | reverse complement strand
GCGCGCGCATCGCCAAGGTGCTGGGGCTCGATGCCCTGGCCTCGCTGGACGCCGACATCACCGTGGCGACCTGGCTGGACGGGGTGCAGATCAGCGGCGTCTGGCGGGCCCGGGTGGGGCAGACCTGCGGCGTCAGCCTGGAGCCCTTCGAAACCCAGCTGGAGGGCGAGCTGCAGATCCGCGCCGTGCCGCAGGGCTCGCAGGCGCTGGCCCAGGCCGACGAGGACCACGAGGTGGAGCTCGATCCGGAGGCGGACGATCCGCCGGACGTGCTCATGAGCGACCAGATCGATCTGGGCGCCTATGTGGTGGAGGACCTGTCCCTGGCCATCGATCCGTTCCCGCGCAAGCCCGGCGTCGATTTCGAGCCGCCGGAGGCGACCGCGGAGGTCTCTCCCTTCGCCATCCTCGCCAAGCTCAAGGGCGGCCTCCCGGACGCTTAGTCGCGCCAACCTAAGCTTGCATAGATGCGGCGGGGCTGTAGGTTCCGCGGATTAATGGAGGGCCTCAGGCCGCGTGTCCGATTCCATCGTGATCTCCATCGACGCCATGGGCGGCGATCACGGTCCCGCCGTGGCAGTGCCGGGCGTAGCCCAGGCGCTGGAAGGATTCGGCGGCCGCCAGGTGCGATTCCTGCTGTTCGGCGACGAGGCCCAGATCAACGCCGAGCTGGCCAGGCACCCCAAGGCGCGCGCCGCCTGCGAGGTGCGCCATACCGACAAGGTCATCGCTTCGGACGAAAAGGCCGCCCAGGCCCTGCGCCGGGGCAAGGGCTCCAGCCTGTGGAACGCCGTCGAGGCGGTCAAGGACGGCGATGCCCAGGCGGCCGTGTCCGCCGGCAACACCGGCGGCCTGATGGCCATCTCCAAGCTGCTCCTGCGCATGACCGGCGGTCTCGACCGCCCGGCCATCGTCGCCAGCTGGCCGACCATGCGCGGCGTCACCGCCGTGCTGGACGTCGGCGCCAACGTCTCCAGCGACGCGGCCCAGCTGGTCGAGTTCGCCATCATGGGCGAGGCCTTCCACTGCGCCGTCCACGGCGCCCATCGGCCCAGCGTCGGCCTGCTCAACGTGGGCTCCGAGGAGCAGAAGGGGCACGAGGAGGTCCGCGAGGCCCACAAGATCCTGCGCGAGGCCGGCCTGGACCTCGATTACCGCGGCTTCGTCGAAGGCGACGACATCGCCAAGGGCACCGTGGACGTGGTCGTCACCGACGGCTTCTCCGGCAATATCGCGCTGAAGACCGCCGAGGGCACCGCCCGCTTCGTGCGCTCGGTGATGCGCGAAGCCTTCAATTCCAGCCTGCAGGCCAAGATCGGCGCGATGATCGCGGCCCCGGCCCTGCACAAGATGCGCGACCGGCTGGACCCCAGCTCGGTCAACGGCGGCCCGCTGCTCGGGCTCAACGGCATCGTGGTCAAGAGCCACGGCGGCGCCGACGCGCGCGGCTACGCCAACGCCATCCGTATCGCGGCCGACCTTGCCAGCAGCGACTACGCGGCGCAGATCGATCGCAACATGAAGCAGTTGGCGGCCGCGCTGCCGGGGCCTGGATCCGCTGGTCCGGCGGCGGAGCCCGCGGAGAGCGCTCAGTGAGTTCAGTATCGTGACCAGTGGTTCCATCCTGCGCAGCGTCGTGACCGGGGTCGGCGGCTACCTGCCCGAGAAGGTGGTCACCAACGCCGACCTGGAGAAGATCGTCGACACCAACGACGCCTGGATCGTCGAGCGGACCGGCATCCGCCGCCGCCACTGGGCCGAGGAGGGCCAGTTCACCTCGGACCTCGCCGTGGAGGCCGCCGGCAAGGCGCTGGCCGCCGCCGGCCGCAGCGCGGCGGACGTCGACCTGATCATCGTGGCCACCACCACGCCCGACCTGACCTTCCCGGCCACCGCCGCCATCGTCCAGCGCAAGCTCGGCTGCCCCATCGGCGTGGCCTTCGACGTGCAGGCGGTCTGCTCGGGCTTCGTCTACGCCCTGAGCGTGGCCGACGGCTTCGTCGCCCGGGGCATGTCCAAATGCGCCCTGGTGATCGGGGCGGAGACCATGTCGCGGCTGATGGACTGGACCGACCGGGGCACCTGCGTGCTGTTCGGCGACGGCGCCGGCGCGGTGGTGCTGGAGCCCGCGGCGGGGCAGGGGACCACGGCCGACCGCGGCCTGCTCGGCTTTGCCCTGCGCGCCGACGGGACCAAGCAGGACCTGCTCTACGTCGACGGCGGCCCGTCCTCCACCGGCACGGTCGGCAAGCTGCGCATGCAGGGCAACCATGTGTTCAAGCACGCGGTAATCAACATCGCCGAGGCGGTCGAGGGCGCGGCGGCGGCGGCGGGCGTCGCCGTGGCCGACGTCGACTGGTTCATTCCGCACCAGGCCAACCAGCGCATCCTGGCCGGAGTCGCCCACCGTCTGGGCGTGTCCGAAGACAAGGTCGTCTCCACCATCGCCGAGCATGCCAACACCTCGGCGGCCTCGATCCCCCTGGCTCTGGCCAAGGCGGTGGAGGACGGACGGGTCCGACCCGGCCAGCTGCTGCTGATGGAAGCGATGGGCGGCGGACTGACCTGGGGCGCCTGCGTCCTGCGCTTCTGAAAACGCCCCTCATGCCGGCGAATGCGGTGTTCAGGGCGCGCCCGGGGAGCATCCTGACCTGTAGTGGCGCCGTCCCTTGCGAAGTCTTTGACTTTCCCCATTAATCGCGGCTACGTAGGGCTTGGTTCAAGTTCGGTGGGGGCCGAGATGAAGGGACGTACGCTGACGCGCGCCGATCTATGCGAAGCCGTCCACGAGGAAGTGGGGCTGACGCGTCAGGATTGCGCCGGTCTGGTTGAGCGCACGCTCGATCTGGTGGCCGAGGCGCTCGAGCGCGGGGCCGCCGTGAAGCTGTCCGGTTTCGGCGTCTTCCAGGTGCGCGCCAAGCGCGCCCGCATGGGCCGCAATCCCAAGACCGGCGAGCCGGCCTCGATCGAACCGCGCCGCGTGATCGGTTTCCGCGCGTCGCAGGTCATGAAGGCGCGCATCGAGCGCGCCTTGACGGAGTAGGCGCAGGCGCGTGACGAAGGGACCCCAGGCCTTTCGCACCATCTCCGAAGCCTCGGAAGAGCTGGGCGTGCCGCAGCATGTGCTGCGCTTCTGGGAAACCAAATTCTCCTTCATCCGGCCGATGAAGCGGGCCGGGGGCCGGCGCTTCTACCGGCCCCAGGACCTCGACGTCCTGCGCGGCGTGCGCGTCCTGCTGCACGACGACGGCTACACCATCAAGGGCGTGCAGCGGCTGCACAAGGAGCAGGGCGTCAAGCGCCTGCTGGCCGCCGCCGGCGGCGACGAACACCCGCTGGCCCATGGCATGGCGCCGGTGTTCGACGGCGACGTGCCGGACATGGCCCGCCGGGAGGATTTGGAGCCGCCGATGAGGGCGGACTCCGAGCAGGGCCTGCTCGACGCGCTGGATGCGCTGGAAACCGCCAAGGCGCGGCTGAACGGCCTGCTTTCCGGCTCTTAGCCCGCGGCCGGATTTCCGATTGCCCATGCAGGAGTCGGCCCCTATAAGGCCCGCTCTGTCGGAGCGTAGCGCAGCCTGGTAGCGCACTTGACTGGGGGTCAAGGGGTCGTGGGTTCGAATCCCGCCGCTCCGACCATTGATTCTAAAGGAAAAACGGGCCCCCAGGCTGTTTTTCCCAGGCGCTCGAAAGAGCAGGCTCGGTGACGACCGGCCCGCGTCCGGCGCCTCGGCGACCCATCCCGGTCAAATTCGCCCAGTCGCAACTTCCCGCTCCGGCCGTTTGTTATCACAGTTGCCATGAGCCAGGACGAGACCGTGTCAACGCGGAAACGGCGCGGGCCCAAGCCGACAGGCAAGGGGGTGATGGTGGGCGTGCGCCTGCAGCCCGACCAGCTTGCCGCCCTGGACGCGTGGATCGCGACGCGAAGCCAGCTGGTCACGCGGCCCGAAGCCATCCGCCGGCTGGTCATGGCCAAGGTGCGGGCCACCCTCGATAGCGGAGACTGAAACGACCCGGCCCCCAAGGTCGTCCCCAGGTGAAACGATGCCAAACCTCAGAATTGAATCGCTGGCCGACCTCGAGATCGAGGTGGAGGACCGGCTCGCCGATGCGATCGGCGTGGTCTTCGCCCGGGGATCCCTGGAGGACGCGGACCTGGAGATCATCGCGCGCCTGGAGACGGTGCTGACGGGTCTGCGGCGGCAGTATGCCGAGAAGCACGACTGAGGTCAGACCTTGTAGCGGTCCACCGCGTCGAAGGCGGTCGCGTTGTAGATGTCGAAAAACTCGACGTCGGGCGGCGGGATGTGAAGCTTGCGGAACGCCGGCGTCAGGCGGGCGGCGATGAATGCGTCGAGGGCCTCCTTCGACTCCCAGACGTCGGCCACATGCAGCTCGCCGGCGGCGTCGACGCCCGTCGCGTGGAAGACGGCGCCGGGCGGCTTCCGGTGCTCCCAGTCGATGTCCGCCCGAAGATCGTCGTACATCCGCGTGGTGACGCCACGCCCTGTAAAGATCGCCAATACCGCCATTGGGGCCTCCTCGCGCGGTCCATGGGTCGCGCCGTCTATGGAATGCGCGCCGCTGCGAAGGGTTCTATGTCCCAGGCGCTCGAACAGCGGTCCTGGGGACCGGGCTATTTACCGCGGTTCATCCAGGCGATCAGGGGAATGACGGGCGCGCCCCACGCCGTCCCCGCGATCACATAGTAGGCGAGCTGGAAGTACCAGGCCTTGGGCACATGGTCGCCGAGGGTGGAGACCGCCCCCATGTAGAAGACCAGGAAGGCGAGGATCGCCACGCTGCCGATGGCTTTGCGCGCGCGGGCGGTCATCGTGCGGTCATGGGGGGCTTGCTCCGGTCAGGGTCCAGGCCATAGGGCAGGGTGGACGCGGCGCCAAGCCAAGGCTACGCCTTCTGCAGGGTTCAACAGCCGGGCGTAGCTTGCCGCGCATGACGTCGTTTCTGAAATCGGGCCCGGCGCGGCCGGTGGCGATCTGGCTGTTCGTGGTGGCGGCGATGGTGTTCGCCATGGTCATCCTGGGCGGCTCGACCCGGCTGACCAACTCGGGCCTGTCGATCACGCAATGGAAGCCGCTCAGCGGGACCATTCCACCCCTGTCCCCGGCCGCCTGGATGGCCGAGTTCCACAACTACCAGCAGATTCCCCAGTACCGGATCATGAACCAGGGCATGAGCCTGGAGGGGTTCAAGGCCATCTACTGGTGGGAGTGGAGCCATCGCCTGCTCGGCCGGATCATCGGCGTGGCCTTCGCCGCCCCGTTCTTCTTCTTCCTTTTGACCAGGCGCATCCCCTCGCGGCTGATCTGGCGCTGTTGGGTCCTGCTGGGTCTGGGCGGTCTGCAGGGGGCGGTGGGCTGGTGGATGGTGGCCAGCGGCCTGGCCGATCGCACCGAGGTCGCGCCCGAGCGCCTGACCATCCACCTCGGCCTGGCCCTGGTGGTGTTCTGCCTGCTGGTGTGGACGGGACTGGAAGCCTGGTCAGGAC
>JAQGII010000219.1 GCA_028291305.1 Caulobacteraceae bacterium | reverse complement strand
TTCCAGCCACCCGACCTCTTCGGCCCACATCCAGCCGCGGGGCCCGGCGACGACAATCGGCACGTCGAGGTCGGCTTCGACATAGGCCTTGAGCAGGCGGCCCAGGTTCTTCTTCGGCTCGATGGCGCCGACGAACAGGAGGTAGCCCTTGTCCTCCAGACCATACCGGCGCAGGGCCTTGGCGCGCTCGCGCATTTCCGGCGGCCGCAGAGGCGCGAACCGCGACGGCTGATAGGTGACCACCACCTTGTCGGGGTCGGCGTCGAGCAGCTTGACGATGTCGCCCTTGGAGAATTCCGACACGGTGAAGATCAGGTCGGCGTCGTTCACCAGTTGGCGGTGCCGGCGCAGCATCTCGGTCTTGTCGTCGGTGGTGGTGTAGGGCATCCGCAGCGGAATGACGTCGTGGATGGTGACGATCTGCTTGGCGCCGCCCTTGGTCCGCACCGGCAGGGGGTAGGTCATGTGGAAGGCGTCGAACTTTTCCGGCAGGCCGACGTCCAGGAACTTCTTGAAGCTGAGACTGCGCCGCCAGGCCACGTCCCACAGCTTGGGGCCGTTGAGGGCGTGCTCGTGGGGGCGGGCGCCTTCGCCGACAATCACGACCCCGTTGTCCGGCACGCGGTCCACCGAGGGGGCGTTGTTGAAACCGGCGTTTATCCAGGCTTCCGCCCGACGCCGGACCTGGGCGAACGGCGTGTGGTCGCGCATGGGGTTATCGTCGAAGAACAGCACTTCGCGCAGCAAGGGGTCGTTCACCGACGGGATCGGGTGACCGAACAGGAAGCTGGTGTCCACCGACAGCGACCGCAGGGCTTTGTCCAGTAGGGTTGTGTAGGTCTTGATCCCGGTCCCTTGCTTCAGAGCCAGGTTGTAACCGTCGATCAGGACGCGGGGAGCGGTCATGGAGATTTCCTAGCCCCGGCCGACATGGACAAGCGTGGCGTCGCCGCCGTCCGACAAAACCCGCCAGCAGTCGATCACGGTGACGCCCGCCTTGCACAGCAGGGCGGCGCCTTCGGCGTATTCCTTGGAGGGCGTGGCGATAACGATGGTCGACGCGCCCCGCACCGCATCGGCTAGGTCCTGCGCGTAGCGGACGTTGTCTTTGAGCGCCCAGCGAGCGCCTTCCATGGCCAGGGGATCGTAGACCACCACGCTGACGCCGGATGCCGCCAGGTCGTGGGCGATCATCACGCCCTGGCTTTCCTCGACCACAGGGGTGTCGGGCTTGTAGGCCATGCCCAGCACCGCCACTTCGCGCGAGGCGTCGAGGTTGCGGCGGACGATCCGGGTAATGCGGTCGATCTGGTGCTTGTTGATCGCTTCGCCGGCCAGGGCGAGGTCGGCCCGCGCGCCGACCCGCTCGGCCAGCTTGCCGAAGGCGATGTTGTCGCGCGGGAAGCAGGGGCCGCCGAAGCCCAGCGCGCCCTGCAGGTATTTTCCGCCGATGCGGGTGTCCTTGCCGAGGGCCTGGGTCACCACCTGGACGTCGGCGCCCGGCAGGCCCTCGCAAATTTCCGCCAGCATGTTGGCGAAGGAGATCTTGGTGGTGACGTAGGTGTTGACCGAGATTTTGGTGATCTCGGCGTTGACCAGGTTCATCCGCTGGATCGGCGGGCTGTTGTTGGTGGAGGTCTTGTAGACCGCCTCCAGCACGTCGCCGGAACGCGCGTCAAACTCTCCCAACAGGATCATGTCGGGGTACAGCATGTTGCGGACCACCGAACCCAGGGCGATGAACTCGGGGTTGTAGGTCAGGCCGACGTCCTTGCCGACGGTGCGGCCGCTGGCCTCCTCGAGCGCCTGGCGGATTTCGCCTGCCGTGGAGCCGGGCATGACCGTCGAGGTAATGTTGACCACATGGTAGCGATCGGTGGTCTTCAGCGCCTTGCCGATGGCGCGCACCGCGTCCAGCACGAAGCGGTTGGTGAAGACGCCGGTTTCGTCCGAGGGGGTCGGGACGATGATGAAGCTGATGTCGGTCTGGGGAATGGCTTCGGCATAGTCGCGGGTCGCGCGCAGGCGGCCCTTGGACTGGTCGATCAGCTCCTGCAGTTGGGGTTCGACGACCGGCGCCCGCCCAGCGTTCAAGGCGTCGACGAAATAGGCGTTGAGATCCACGCCGATGACGTTGTGGCCCTTGCTGGCCAGGACGGCGGCGAGCGGCGAGCCGAGCTTGCCCAGGCCGACCACGCAGATGTCCATAGTTCCCCCTGAACCTGAGTCGCCGCGCGGGCGACTTGACTGACGACGGTCTAGGCCGTCGCGACAAACTCGTCGAGTTCATCCTCGGTCAGCAGGCCGGTGCTCCGCCCGCCCTTCAAGCCAATGAACTTGTTGCACATCTTCTTGAGCATGACGAAGTCGTGCGAGGCGAAGACGAAAATCTTGGCTTCTTCCACCAGCTTGGTCAGGCGCATCTGGGCGGCATGGCGGAACTCCGCGTCGCCAACGCCGATCCATTCGTCCATCAGCAGGATGTCGGCGCCGACCGAGGTGGTCACCGAGAAGGCGAGTCGCGCGACCATCCCCGCGGAATAGGTCTTCACCGGCATGCCCAGGAACGGGCCCAGCGCGCTGAACTCGGCGATCTCCTCGATGCGTTCTTTGATCTGCTTATCGTTCAAACCCATGATCAGGGCGCGCATGCGGATGTTTTCGAGGCCGGTGGCGAAGGGGTCCATGCCGACCATCAAGTCAATCAGGGACGC
>JAQGII010000183.1 GCA_028291305.1 Caulobacteraceae bacterium | reverse complement strand
GTGGTCGATACGCCCCGTGCCTAAGCTGCATCCAACCGCCATCGTCGAAGATGGAGCCAAGCTCGGCGCCGATGTCGAGATCGGGCCCTACTGCCTGGTCGGCGCGAACGTGACGCTGGGCGACGGCGTGCGGCTGCTGTCCCACGTGGTCGTCGAAGGCCAGACCGAGCTCGGCGAGAAGTGCGTCGTGCACCCGTTCGCCAACCTGGGCGGTCCGCCCCAGCACAGCGCCCACAAGGGCGAGCTGACCCGGCTGACGGTGGGCGCCAACAACATCATCCGCGAGCACGTGACCATGCATACGGGCACCGTCGGCGGGCGCGGGGTCACCGTGGTCGGCTCCAACGGCCTGTTCATGGCCGGCTCGCACGTGGCCCATGACTGCGTGGTCGGCGACAACGCCATCCTGGCCAACGGCGTGGCCATCGGCGGCCACGTGACGGTCGCGGACTTCGTGTTCCTCGGCGGTCTGTCCGCCGTGCACCAGTTCACCCGCATCGGCCGCTACAGCTTCATCGGCGGCCTGGCCGCGGTCACCAAGGACGTGATTCCCTACGGCTCGGTGTGGGGCAACCACGCCCATCTCGAGGGCCTCAACCTGGTGGGCCTGCGCCGCCGTGGTTTCACGCGCGAAACGGTCAACCAGCTGCGCGCCGCCTACCGTCTGCTGTTCGCCGACGAAGGCACGTTCCAGGAGCGTCTGGCGGACGTGGCGGAGACCTACGCCTCCTCGCCCGAGGTGATGGAGATCGTCAGCTTCATCCAGGCCGACGCCACCCGGCCGCTCTGCCTGCCGGGTCTGGACTAGGTCCTCGATGCGCAAGCTGGGGCTGATGGCCGGCGGCGGGGAGCTTCCCATCACCCTGGCGAAGCAGTGCCGCGCCGTGGGCCGGCCGCTGTTCGTGGTGCGGCTGAAGGGGATCGCCGACCCGCCGCTGCAGGAATTCGAGGGCGCCGACATCGGTATCGCCGAGATCGGCAAGATGTTCAGCACGCTCAAGAAAGCCGGGGTCGAGGCGGTCTGCCTGGCCGGCCTGGTCCAGCGGCCGGATTTCGCGGCGCTCAAGCCGGACCTGCGCGGGCTGAAGATGCTGCCGGGCGCCATCGCCGCCGGGCGCAAGGGCGATGACGCGCTGTTGCGGTTCCTGCTCTCCGAATTCGAAAGCGAAGGCTTCGCCATCGAGGGCGCGCATGAGGTGGCGGCGGGCCTGACCCTGCCGTCCGGTCCGCTGGGCCGCGTCGCACCGACCGCCGAGGACATGGCCGACATCCACAAGGCGTTCCTGGTAGCCGGGGAGATCGGCCGCATGGACATCGGCCAGGGCGCCGTGGTCTGCCAGGGCCTGGTCCTGGCGGTCGAGGCCCAGGAGGGCACGGACGCCATGCTGGCGCGCTGCGCGGGCCTGCCCCCGGCGCTGCGCGGCCAGCCCGCGAGCCCAAAGGGCGTCCTGGCAAAACGTCCCAAGCCGATCCAGGAGCAGCGGGTCGACCTGCCGGCCATCGGCGTCGCCACCATCCAGGGGGCGGCGCGCGCCGGCCTCAGAGGCGTGGTGGGCGAGGCGGGCAAGGTGCTGGTGCTGGACCGCGCGGCGGTGGCCGCGGCGGCCGACAGCCTGGGCCTGTTCGTCTATGGCCTGGCGCCGGATGAATTCGCGCCCATCGAGCTGTCACAGGCGGGGCTATGACCGGCCAGACGGGAACGAGGAAGGCGGCCTGCATCATGCTGGTGGCCGCGGAACCCTCGGGCGACGCCCTGGGCGCCGGCCTGATGGCCGCGCTGCGCCGCCGGATGGGCGAGGGCGTGCGCTTCGTGGGCGTGGGCGGACCGCAGATGATCGCCGGCGGCCTGGACAGCCCGTTCGACATCGCCGAACTGTCCATCTTCGGCTGGATCGAGGGCATCCGGGCCTATCGCACGGTCGTGGCCCGCGCCGACGAGACCGCCGCCCTGGCCGCCCGCGAGAAGCCGGACGCCGTGGTGCTGATCGACAGCTGGGGCTTCACCCTGCGCGTGGCGCAGCGCCTGCGCCGCCGCGACCCCAAGCTGAAGCTGATCAAATACGTCGGGCCCCAGGTCTGGGCGTCGCGGCCCGGCCGGGCCAGGACCCTGGCCCGCACGGTCGACCACCTGCTGTCGATCCTGGCGTTCGACGCGCCCTGGTTCGAGAAGTACGGGCTGCCGGTCACCCCGGTGGGCAATCCGACCCTCAGCAAGGACTTCAGCAGGTCCGACCCGCACTGGCTGCGCGAGACGATCGGGGCCGCACCGGACGACCCGATCCTGCTGGTCCTGCCGGGCAGCCGGCGCTCGGAGATCGCCCGCCTGATGGGCCCCTTCGGCGAAGCGGCCGGCCTGCTGAAGGCCAGCCGCCCCGGCCTGCATGTGGTACTGGCCCTGGCGGAATCGGTCGACGCCGAAGCGCGCGCCGCGGCGGAAGCCTGGCCGGTGAAGCCCTATCTGATCGAGGGGGAGGCCGCGCGGCTCGACGCCATGCGCGGCGCCACGGTGGCCCTGGCCTGCAGCGGCACCGTCACCACGGAGCTGGCCCTGGCCGACTGCCCGATGGTGGTGGCCTACCGCCTGGGCAGGCTGACCCACGCCCTGGTCAAGCTGGTGATCCGCACGCCCTATGTCTGCCTGCTCAACATCGCCGCCGGCCGCTTCATCGCGCCCGAGATGATCCAGGACCGCTGCACCGGGCCGTTGCTGGCCCAGGTCCTGGCCGAGCGGCTGGACGATCCGGCCTTGCGCGCCCGGCAGGTCGCCGACCAGCGCGCGGCCCTGGACAGGCTGGGGCCGAGGGACGGACCCGATCCCTCGGAGCGGGCGGCCGACGCGGTGATCGCGATCCTGGAAGGGCGCAAGCCCTAAGCCCAAAGAAAAAAGGGACCGCACAGAGCGGTCCCCTTCATCCTGCCCAGCCCGCGCGCGGGCTCCGATCAGCCGCGCTTTTCGAGCGGCACGTAGGGGCGCTTGTCCGGCCCGGTGTAGAGCTGGCGCGGGCGGTTGATCTTCTGCTGCGGGTCTTCGATCATTTCCTTCCACTGCGACACCCATCCCACGGTGCGCGCCAGGGCGAACAGCACGGTGAACATCTCGGCGGGGAAGCCCATCGCGTTCAGGGTGATGCCCGAATAGAAGTCGATGTTCGGATACAGCTTGCGGCTGACGAAATAGTCGTCGTGCAGCGCGATACGCTCCAGTTCCAGCGCCACCTGCAGCAGCGGGTCGTTGGAATCGCCGACCGCGTCGAGCACCTCATGGCAGGTGGCCTGCATCACCTTGGCGCGGGGGTCGTAGTTCTTGTACACGCGGTGACCGAAGCCCATCAGCTTGTACTTGCGGTCCTTCACCCCCTGGATGAACTCGGGGATGCGCTCGACCGAGCCGATTTCGCGCAGCATGTTCAGCGCTTCTTCGTTGGCGCCGCCGTGCGCCGGTCCCCACAGGGCGGCGATGCCCGCGGCGATACAGGCGAACGGGTTGGCCCCGGTCGAGCCGGCCATGCGCACCGTGGACGTGGAGGCGTTCTGCTCGTGGTCGGCGTGCAGGATGAAGATCTTGTCCATCGCCTTGGACAGGACGGGATTGGGCTTCCAGTCCTCGGCCGGCACGGCGAAGCACATGCGCAGGAAATTCTCGGCGTAGCCCAGGTCGTTGCGCGGGCTGACGAACGGCTGGCCGATGGAATATTTGTAGGCGCGGGCGGCGATGGTCGGGATCTTGGCGATCAGGCGATGGGCCGAGATCATCCGCTGGCGCTCGTCCGAGGTGTCCAGGGAGTCATGGTAGAAGGCCGACAGGGCGCCGACCGTGCCGGTCAGGATGGCCATGGGGTGGGCGTCACGGCGGAAGCCCTGGAAGAAGCGGTCGAACTGGTCGTGCAACATCGTGTGCAGGGTGATGTTGCGCTCGAACTGCGTGAAGTCGGCGGCGTTGGGCAGTTCGCCGTTCAGCAGCAGGTAGCAGACTTCCAGGAAGTTGGACCGCTCGGCCAGCTCGTCGATCGGATAGCCGCGGTGCAGCAGGACGCCGGCGTCGCCGTCGATGAAGGTCAGGGCGCTCTGGCAGCTGGCGGTGGAGGTGAAGCCGGGGTCGAAGGTGAAGGCGTCGGATTCTGCATAGAGCTTGCGAACGTCGATGACGTCGGGTCCGACGGTGCCCTTCAGTATCGGGAGCTGCAGCGATTTCTCACCGAACTGCAAGGTGGCAAAGCCCGTGTCAGTCATCTTGTCCATTCCCAAGCCCTTACCCACGAGAGCGACGTCGATGCGGCTTGAGGCCGCACGGCAATGCTGCAATGCGTTATAACGTCTTTGTCGCCTTGAAAAGTGCATCCTGCAAGCGCCCCAGGGACTCCTCGCGCCCGAGGGCCGCCAGGGCGCCGGCCAAATCCGGGGCGGTGCTTCCGCCGCTCAGAATTCCGCGCAGGGCGGGCCCGAATTTGCCGAGTCCGACGCCTTCCGAGGCCGCAAATTGCTTCAATTCGCCTTCCAGGGCCGGCGCAGTCCAGGCCGCGGCGGCGGCGAGGTGCTCGGTCAACCGCTGCAGCCGCTCGCGGGTTTCGTCGTTCAAAAGTTGTTGAGTTTTCGCGTCCAGGGCGAGCGGGCGCGTTTTCAGGACGAACAGGGTCAGGTCGGCCAGCTCCGGAATGGTCTTGGTCCCTTCCTTGACCAGCGGGATGGCGGCTTCGAGCTTGCCCACGCTGGCCGCATCCATCGCCGTCCCCAGCCGCCCGTGCGCCTCGGCGGTGAGCAGCGCCAGCCGATGGTCGTCGGCCAGGCGGATATAGTGGTTGTTGATGTGGTTCAGCTTGGCCCAGTCGAGCCGCGCCGGGGCGCTGCCCACGTCCTTCACGTCGAACCAGGCAATGGCCTGGGCGTCGGAGAAGATCTCGTCGTCGCCATGCCCCCAGCCCAGCCGGGCCAGGTAGTTGCGCATGGCTTCGGGCAGGTAGCCCATGTCCGCGAAATCGCCGACCGCCTGGGCGCCGTGGCGCTTGGACAGCTTGGCGCCGTCCGGGCCGTGGATCAGGGGGATGTGGGCGAAGGCGGGCTTGGCGAAGTCCAGGGCTTCGTAGATCAGCGACTGGCGCGCGGCGTTGTTCAGGTGGTCGTCGCCGCGGATCACATGGGTGACGCCCATGTCGTGGTCGTCCACCACCACGGCCAGGTTGTAGGTCGCGGCGCCGTCCGAACGCAGCAGGACCAGGTCGTCCAGTTCCTTGTTGTGGAAGCGCACGGGCCCCTTCACCAGGTCGTCGACCACGGTCTCGCCGTCCATCGGTCCCTTGAAGCGGACCACGAAGGGCCCCGCTGACCCCGAGGAGTCACGGTCGCGCCAGATCGAGCGGATCGCGCGGCCTTCCGCCCGGGCCTTGGTCCGTTCGACCTCCAGCTCCTCGACGGTCATGTGGCAGCGATAGGCGCGGCCCGTGTCCAGCAGCTGCTGCACGGCCTCGCGGTGGCGGGCGGCGCGGGAGAACTGGAACACCGGCTCGGCGTCCGAGGTCAGGCCCAGCCAGTCCAGGCCCTTGAAGATGGCGTCCACGGCCGCCGGGGTGGAGCGCTCGCGGTCGGTGTCCTCGACCCGGATCAGGAAGCTCCCGCCGGTGTGGCGCGCATAAAGCCAGTTGAATAGCGCCGTCCGGGCGCCTCCAATGTGCAGGTATCCCGTGGGGGAAGGGGCAAAGCGGGTGACGACGGAGGGGCGGTCGGACATCGATATCCTGTGGGAAGGGGCGGCGCCTCTTAGCACGCGCGCGCCTGGGGCTCCTAGTGCGCGCGCCCGATGGTTTTCGCCAGCCTGGATTTCGGAGCAGCTGCGCGCCCAGGCCGACCGCTGGGCGCTGTGGACGCCGGTGGCCTTCGGTTGCGGTTGCGGCCTCTATTTCGGCCTGCCGCGCGAGCCGCTGGCGGCGCTGCTGGCGGGGATCGCGGCGACCCTGATCCTGGCGGCCTTCGGCCTGCGGCGATGGGGCAGGGCGCCGGTCGCGGCCGGGGTCGTGCTCATGCTCGCGTTCGGCGCGGCCGGAACGCTCGCGGCCAAGATCCAGACCATCGACCTGGCCGGACCGGTCGCCCCCGCGCTGGCGGGCGTCACGGTGGAGGGCTGGGTGGTGGATGTCGCCAGCCGCGGAGCCACGGGACCGCGGCTGCTGGTGGCGCCGGTCTATATCCGCGGCCTGCGCTCCGCGCAGCTTCCCAAGCGCGTCCGGGTGACGGTGAAGGAAGACGGCGTCGTCGGGCCCGGCACGCCCGTGCGCTTCGTCGCCCTGCTCAACCCGCCGCCGTCGCCCGCCAGTCCCGGCGCCTTCGACTTCGCCCGCAGCGCCTATTTCATCGGGGTCGGCGGGGTGGGACTGGCGTTGAAGCCGCCCGAGGTGATCGACCTGCCGCGCCCGCCCTGGCGGCTGGCCCTGCAGCTGGAGATCAACCGGGCGCGCTGGGGCCTGACCCGGCGGATCATCGACGCCATGGGCCAGCCGGCCGGCGGCATCGCCGCGGCCATGATCACCGGCCACGACTATTCCATCGCCCAGGACAGCACCAACGAGATGCGCAACGCCGGCATCTCCCACATCCTGTCCATTTCCGGCGTGCACATGGCCATCGTCGGCGGCTTCGTCTTCTTCGCCGCGCGCCTGTTGATCGCCGCCTGGCCGTGGCTGGCGGTGCGGGTCAGCGGCAAGAAGTGGGCGGCCGTGGCCGGCCTCGCCGCGGTGCTGATCTATCTGGTGGTGTCCGGCTGGCCGCCGCCGGCGCAGCGTTCGGCGGTGACCGCCGCCGTGGCCTTCGGCGCCATCCTGCTTGACCGCCGGGCCATCAGCCTGCGCGGTCTGGGCCTGTCGGCGCTGATCGTCCTGCTGCTGCAGCCCGAAGCCGTCGTCGAGCCGGGCTTCCAGATGTCCTACGCCGCCACGGCGGCCCTGGTGGCCTTGGCCGAGGTCTGGCCGCACCCGCGCCGGCCGATCAACACGCCCCTGGCGCTGCGCCTGCTGCAGAGGGCCAAGGACTGGCTCGTCGCCGGCGTCGCGGTGGGCGTCGTCGCCGGCTCGGCGACCGCGCCCTTCGCCATCCAGCATTTCAACCGGGTGTCGGTCTACGGCCTGGTCGCCAACCTGCTGCTGGAGCCGCTGTCCTCGTTCGTCATCATGCCGGCCCTGGCGCTGGGCGCGGTGCTGCAGCTGTTCGGACTCGGCGGGCCGCTCCTGGCCTTGGCCGGTTGGGGCATCGAGCAGATGCTCGGCCTGGCCCACATGGCGGCCGCCGCGCCCGGCGCCATGCGCACCGTCGCCTCGGCGCCCAACATCGCCCTGCCGGTCGCCTTCATCGGCGTCCTGTGGCTGTGCCTGTGGCGCGGACCGCTGCGCTGGCTCGGACTGCCGCTGGCCCTGGCCGTGAACCTGTGGCCGCGGCCGCCGACGCCGACCATCTGGGCCGCCTCCAACGGGGCCAACGCCGCCGTCTACGCCGGAACCCACCCGGTGCTGCTGCGCCCGGGCGCGAGCCTGTTCGCCGCCCAGCTGTGGATGCGGCGCTATGGCTACGAGATGCCGGCCGGCGCCGATCCGGACCACGACCGGCTGTTCGCCTGCGACCGGCGCAGCTGCACGCCCCAGGCGGACGCGCCGGTCAGGCTGGCCCTGTGGGCCGGGACCAAGCCGCCCAAGGCCGACGTCTTCCAGCGCCTGTGCGCCTCCGCCGAGGTGCTGATGCTGCGTTCGCCCTTGGGGGAGGGGCAGTCCTGCCCGGCGGCCACTGTGCTGACCGGCCAGGACTTCGCGCGGGGCGGGGCGGTGGAGATGTGGCGGGCGGGATCGGGCTGGCGCTACCGCTGGACCGAGGACGAACGCGGCCGCCGGCCCTGGACGGCCGGGCCTAGCGACAGCGATGGATGAGCGTCTGGATGCGTGAGCAGGTCTTCACCGGGATGGCGGTGGCCACGTCTTCGCGCAGCGCCCTGATCTTGACGCCCTGGAGCACGAGCGGGACGTGCAGCCGGGCCGCATCGTCGGCCACCGCCTTGGCCGCCCAGCTGCGCAAGATCGCCGCGCGCGCCGCGGTCTGGGGCCCCGACCGCTGGGCGATCACCTCCAGCATGGGGTTGGACTCCGAGTGATAGGCCAGGACGCCGATGGCCAGGACGCCGGACCGGTCGAGCATCACCGCCGCCTTCTCGGGACAGGCATTGGTCCGGCAGCCGGCGAACAGGCGGACGCCGCGGCCGAGGTCCTCGGACGGTCCGGCGGGCGCCGCCAAACGCTCGGCGACCTCCTTGGCGATGGATCGGTCGCGCTGGCTGTAGGCGGCCTGGGCGTTGCCGGCGAATCGCTTGAGCGAGGCCTGGAAGTCCTTGCTGGCGAGCAGTTGCCGGGAGTCGGCGCAGGCCGCGTAGGGAGCGGGGCCGCAGGCGCGGGCAGGCCTGGAGCCTCCCCAAGCCAGGGACAAAGCCAGGACGGCAGCGATCATGCGGTCTCCTAAAGGAAGCCCCCGCCGCCGAGCCTAGCCGCGATCCTCAGTGATAGCGACGCAGAAGACCGACCAGCTTGCCCTGCACCTGCACCTGATCGGGACCGAAGATGCGGGTCTCATAGGCCGGGTTGGCCGCTTCCAGGGCGATCGAGGCGCCCTTCTTGCGCAGACGCTTCAGGGTGGCTTCCTCGCCCTTGATCAGGGCGACCACGATCTCGCCGGAATGGGCGGTGTCGCCGCGCTTGATGATCACCTGGTCGCCGTCGAGGATGCCGGCGTCGATCATCGAGTCGCCCTGGACTTCCAGGATGAAATGCTCGCCCGCGCCGAGCATGGCTTCGGGGACCGGCAGGCGGTCGCGCTCGTGCTGGATGGCGTCGATCGGCGTGCCGGCGGCGATCCGGCCCAGGATCGGCAGGTCGCGCACGTCGCTGGCCAGGGCGCCGGGCTCGGGCATGCGCACGCCCTCGACCACCTGCGGGCGGAACGGGGCGCGGCCCTTGGGCGGCGAGGCGGCGGTGGCCTGCTGGGGCATCTTGACCACTTCCAGGGCCCGGGCCCGGTGCGGCAGGCGCCTGAGGAAGCCGCGTTCCTCCAGCGCCGTGATCAGCCTGTGGATGCCGGACTTGGACGCCAGGTCCAAGGCTTCCTTCATCTCATCGAAGGATGGGGAGACCCCGGTCTCCCGGATCCGTTCGTGGATGAACATCAGCAATTCGTGCTGTTTGCGCGTGAGCATGGACGTGAATCCCTAAGGAACAAACCATCAACATATAGGAATGTTCTCTAGGTGTTCTTTATTAAAGTCAAGTTGACGGTAATCAGGCCAGAAGCGCCCGCGTCGCCGCGGCCACGTCCGCCTGGCGCATCAGGCTTTCGCCCACGAGCATGGCCTTGGCCCCGGCTTTTTCGAGCCGGGCCGCGTCGGCGGGGGTGAAGATGCCGCTCTCGGTGACGAGAAGGGCGTTCTGCGGGGCGGCGGAGGCCAGTTTCTCGGTGGTGGCGAGGTCCACCTCGAAGGTGCGCAGCGAGCGGTTGTTGACCCCGATCAGGTCGGCGCCGAGCGCCGCGGCGCGCTCCATTTCCGCTTCGTCGTGCGTTTCGACCAGGGCGTCCATGCCGAATCGGCGCGCCTCGGACAGCAGGTCGGCCGCCAGCGAATCGTCGACCATGTCCAGGATCACCAGGATGCAGTCGGCGCCCAGCGCGCGCGATTCGGCCACCTGCCAGGGGTCCACCAGGAAGTCCTTGCGCAGGCAGGGCAGGGCGACAGCGTCCCGCGCCGCCGCCAGATAGGCGTCCGCGCCCTGGAAACTCGGACCGTCGGTCAGCACCGACAGGCAGGTCGCGCCGCCCTGCTGATAGGCGCGCGCCAGGGCCGGCGGGTCGAAATCGGCGCGGATCAGGCCCTTGGACGGGCTGGCCTTCTTGATCTCGGCGATCAGGGCCAGGCGGCCGCGCGCATGGGCGCGCTCCAGCGCGCGGCGGAACCCGCGCGGCGGGGAGGCGGCCTCGGCGGCGTATTCCACCTGCGGATAGGGCATGGCCGCCTTGCGCTCGGCGACCTCGACCCGCTTGTAGGCGGCGATGCGGTCGAGGATGTCGCTCACGGCGTCGCATCCTCGGCGTTGCTGGCCTCGACCAGCCGCGCCAGCGCCGTCTGCGCCCGGCCGTCGTCGATTGCGGCGGCGGCCATCTCCACCCCCTCGCGCAGCGTCTCGACCCGCTCGCTGACCAGCAGGGCGGCGGCGGTGTTGAGCAGGACCACGTCGCGGTAGGCGTCCTTGCGGCCCGCCAGCAGGTCGCGGATGGCCTGGGCGTTCACCGCCGGATCGCCGCCCAGCAGATCGGCCAGGCTGGCGCGGGGCAGGCCGACGGCTTCGGGGGTGATCGTGAACAGCCGCACGCCGCCGTCGCGCCATTCGGCGACTTGGCTGGAGCCCGTGGTGGTCAGCTCGTCGAGGCCCTGGCCGTGCACGACCCAGGCGCGCTTCGAGCCCAGGGCGCCGAGGACCCGGGCCAGCGGCTCGACCCAGCGGGAGTCGTAGACCCCCAGCACCTGGCGCTGGGCGCCGGCGGGGTTCGCCAGCGGCCCCAGCAGGTTGAAGATGGTGCGGAAGCCCAGCTCCTGGCGCACCGGCAGCACATGGCGCATGGCGCCGTGGTGGGCGGGGGCGAACAGGAAGCAGATGTTGGCCTCGTCCAGGGCCCGCCGCGACTGCTCCAGGCTGGCGCCGACATTGACCCCCAGGGCGGCCAGGGCGTCCGACGAGCCCGACCGCGACGACATCGCCCGGTTGCCGTGCTTGGCCACCTTCACGCCCGCGCCCGCCGCCACCAGGGCCGCGGCGGTGGAGATGTTGAGCGTGTGCAGCCCGTCGCCGCCGGTGCCGCAGGTGTCGATCACCTCATAGGGAAGGTCCAGCGACATGGCCGCCGCGCGCAGGGCCCGGGCCGAGGCGGTGATCTCGCCCACCGTCTCGCCGCGCAGGCGCATGGCGGTGACCGCCGCGGCGATCTGGGCCGGGGTGGGTTCGCCGCGCAGGCAGGCGGCGAAGAAGTCGGCGGCGTCCTCCTCGGTCAGGGTGGCGCCGTCGGCCAGCTTGGCCAGCAGGGGCTTGAAGGCGTCGGACATGACCTTGGCCGGTCAGGCGCCGGCCGGAGCCAGGCGCTCCACGCCCGCCAGGTCGAGGAAGTTGGCGAGCATCTCGTGGCCGTATTGGGTGGCGATGGATTCGGGATGGAACTGCACGCCATGGAGCGGGCGGCTGGTGTGCTGCACCCCCATGATCTCGCCGTCGGCGGTCCAGGCGGTCACCTGCAGGGTGTCGGGCAGGCTGGCGCGGTCGATGGCCAGGCTGTGATAGCGGGTGGCGGTGAAGGGCGAGGGGATGTCCTTGAAGATGCCGATCCCCGCATGGGTAATGGCGTCGGTCTTCCCATGCATCAGCGTCTGGGCGCGGATCACCTTGCCGCCCTCGGCCTGGCCCATCGCCTGGTGCCCCAGGCACACCCCCAGGATCGGCAGGTCGCGCGGGGCCTGTCGCAGCAGGTCCAGGCAGATGCCCGCCTCGTCCGGCGTGCAGGGGCCCGGCGACAGCAGGACCGCCTGCGGCTTCATGCCCAGGGCCTCTTCGACGGTCAGGGCGTCGTTGCGATAGACGCGCGTCTGCGCCCCCAACTCGTTCAGATAGTGGACGAGGTTGTAGGTGAAGCTGTCGTAGTTATCGATCACCAGGATCATCGGAAAACGCCTTTCGCACTCGAGCTTCTAGGCCCGCCGCGCGCAGGAGGCTAGCCTCTACCCATGTTGCTTGAGTCGATGTCCTTGGCCGATGACGTCCCCGAGGAGGGCTTGTTGGAGCAGGCCCGCCTCAAGCTGAGGTCGCCTGTCCTGCGCGAACGCACCTGGCCCGCTGTCGCGGCGGCAGCCTTCTTCGCCGTCGCCGCCCTGGGCTTCGCCGTCGCCTCGATCCTGGCGCCGCCGGTCATACTGACGCCCGCCGCCAAGATAGGCGTCCGCTAGAGCACATCAGGCGAAAGTGGATACCGGTTTCGCCGCCAGACGTGCTCTAACACTTTGATTTAGAGCCTTTTTATCCGGTTCAAATGATTCCATTTGAACCGGAAAGGCTCTAGGCCGGAGGGGGTCGGCCGTTCGCGTGCGAAGGGAAAACAAATTGCACAAAGCCGACTGCGAGGCTCACTATGCCCACGCGTCATTTTCGAGGGCATGGTGATCGGCCGAGCGCGCTTACCTGTAGTGTTCGGCGCCCTGGCGGCTGTGATCGCCATCGTCATCGTCTGGCTGGCGCAACTGCACAACGACCGCATTGCCTGGGTGCGCCACACCCTGGAAGTCGAGAACGCGCTCAGCGATCTGAGCAGCGCGGTGTTCCAGGCGGAGGCCGTGCAGCGCGGCTATATCGTCACCGGTCAGGAGGTGTTCCTGGGTCCCTACGCCCAGGCCCGCGCCGGCATCCCCGCCCAGGTGGCCGAACTGTCGGCCCTGACGGGGGACAACGCCGCCCAGCACGCCGCGATCGGGAAACTGCGCGTCGCGACCCGGCAGAAGTTCGCCGAACTGGACTCCTCGATCGCTCTGCGCCGGGCCGGCGACCCCAAGGCCGGCGACAGCCTGCGCAACGGCTCGACCCGCGCCCTGACGGCGCAGATCGCCGTCATCCTGCGCGCCATGCGCCAGACCGAGCAAGGCCTGCTGGCCACCCGCACCCGCGAGGCCGAACGGCTCGACATCGCCCTGCTGGCGGCGGTGGCGGGGACCGCGATCCTGGTGGTGACCTTCGCCAGCCTCTGGGTCGACCAGGCGCGCAAGTCGGGCGCCGCGCTGGAAACCGCCTATGACGAATTGTCCGAGGTCAACACCGAGCTGCTGTCCCAGATCGCCAGCCGCGCCGCCGCCGAGAGCCAGGTGCGCCAGATGCAGAAGATGGAGGCGGTCGGTCAGCTGACCGGCGGCATCGCCCACGATTTCAACAACATGCTGGCCGTGATCCTCGGCAATCTGAACATGATCCAGCGCCGCCTGGCCAAGGGCAAGACCGATGTCGGCGCCTTCGTCGAGTCGGCCACGGAGGGCGCCAACCGCGCCGCCGCCCTGACCAGCCGCCTCCTGGCCTTCTCGCGGCAGCAGCCGTTGATGCCCGAGGCCGTGGAGCCCAACCGGCTGGTGGGCGGCATGTCCGACCTGCTGAACCGCACCCTGGGCGAGGCCATCGTCGTGGAGACGGTGCTGGGCGCGGGCCTGTGGCGGACGCGGGCCGACGCCGCCCAGCTGGAAAGCGCCCTGGTCAATCTGGCGGTCAACGCCCGCGACGCCATGGCGGACGGCGGCAGGCTGACCATCGAGACCAGCAACGCCTACCTGGACGCCGACTATGCCGAGGCCGCCGGCGCCAAGCAGGGGCAATATGTGATGATCGCCGTCACCGACACCGGAGAGGGCATGGCGCCGGAGGTGGTCAAAAGGGCCATCGAGCCCTTCTTCACCACCAAGCCGGTGGGCAAGGGCACGGGGCTGGGCCTGAGCCAGGTGTACGGCTTCGTCAAACAGACCGGCGGGCATCTGAAGATCTATTCGGAGCCGGGGCAGGGGACGACGGTGAAGATCTATCTGCCGCGCCTGTCCGGACCCGCCGACGCACCCGACGCCCGCCCGCCGCGGGCCAAGACGGTCTGGCGATCGGAAGCCCAGTACATGGTGCTCGTGGTGGAGGACGACGAGCGGGTGCGCCAGTTCGCCGCCGCTGCGCTGCGCGAACTGGGCTACCGCGTGGCGGAGGCCGACGGCGCCGCGCGCGCCCTGGCCCGGCTCAGGACGGAGCCCGACGTGGCCCTGCTCCTCACCGATATCGTCATGCCCGAAACCAACGGACGCGAGCTCGCCGACCAGGCCGTGCAGCTGAAGCCCGGCCTGCCGGTGCTCTACATGACCGGTTTCACCCGCAACGCGGTGGTGCACAACGGCATGCTCGACCCGGGCGTGAACTTCCTGTCCAAGCCGTTCACCATCGACCAGCTGGCCGCCAAGGTGCGTGAGGCGATCGAGGGGGCGAAGGTCCAGTCGTAGCCACCGGGCCCGGAACTAGGCGAACCGCCACGCTTCCTCGGCCGCGCGCCGCTGGGCGCCGGACTTGTGCAGGGTCTCTTCGTATTCCGCGTCGGGATCGGAGTCCGCCACCACGCCGCCGCCCGCCTGGGCGTAGATCACGCCGTCCTTGAACAGGGCGGTCCGCAGGATGATGCAGGTGTCCACCGCGCCCTCGGCCGAGATGTAGCCGGCGGCGCCGCCGTAGCCGATGCCGCGCTTCACGGTCTCCAGCTCGTCGATGATCTGCATGG
>JAQGII010000172.1 GCA_028291305.1 Caulobacteraceae bacterium | reverse complement strand
GCCTCGCCCGCGGTCAGGACGGCGCCGGAGGTGTTGTTCCACACCACCGCGTCGAAGCGGGGCAACTGGCGCGGGTTGAACACCGCATCGTCGTCGGTGGCGAAGGCCGACCAGCCCCGCCCGCGGGCGATGGCCTCCAGCGCCGCGGTGGCGGCGGGGATGGAGTCATGGCGATATCCGTTGGCCTTGGTGAAGATCAGCACGGCCGGACGCTTCAGGTCGGCGGGCAGGGCGGGCGGACGCGTCTCCGGGCGGCCCGGCGGGGCGGCCATGGCCAGCCAGGGCAGGGCGAGGAGGACGAGGGCCGCGCGCGCTATCATGCAGGCACAACCACCGGCTCGTGCGCCCAGGTCCCCAGGACGGCCTTTTCAGGAGCAGCGGAACATCTGTCCCTTTTTGACCGCTGCTTGGCGCGGGCCGCACAAGGGGTGCGGAATATAAGTGTTTAATGCACTCACAGCTTGGCGGGAACCTTGGTCCTGCGTTCTCGTTCGGCCTCCGTAAGGTTAAGCTGGGAGGCATGACTGTGCATAAAGGCCAGATTCTGGTTGCGCTTGTCTGTGCGCTATTGGCAAGCGTCGGCGCCCCGGCACGGGCCCAACAACAACTCGGCGCCGACCTGAACGTCTCTCCACGACGAGTCGTCTTTGAGGCGAATTCTCGAGCGCAAACGGTGCTGATCTTCAACGCCGGAACCCAGCCGGCGACCTACAATATCGAGCTGGTCGACCGGGTGATGATGCTCGACGGCCGCATCCTGACCATCGCGGAATCGCCGCAGACGCCGGACGCCGCCGCGGTCGTCGGCCGGCTGAAGTCGGCCAAGGCCTTCGTCAACTTCACGCCCCGCCGGGTGACCCTGGCGCCAGGGGAGTCCCAGACCATCCGGGTGCGCGCCCTTCGCCCCGCCGACCTGCCGGCCGGTGAATACCGGACCCACCTGACGGTGACGGCCAGCCCGCCCGAGGACCTGGGCCTGACGGCCGAGCAGGCCGCCGCCCCGTCCTCCGCGGTCCTGAGCGTGCGCCTGGCCACGCTGTTCAGCGTGGCCATCCCGATGATCGTGCGCCAGGGCGCGGCGGATCAGAGAGCGGGCGTCGAGAACCTGCATTACATCGCTGCGGATGCCGCAGCCGGCGGTCGTTCCGCGGACAAACCAACGCTCAGCGTGGATGTGGTGCGCAAAGGCGGCAATTCGCTTTACGGCGACGTGGAGGTCCGCGAGGTCCGCCAACGGCGCGGCGGCGAGCCCATCGGCGCGATGCGCGGTTTCGGCGTCTATCCGGAGATCGACCGCCGCACGGTGCAGGTCCCCTTGAATCGCAAACTGGTCAGCGGAGAGAAGCTGGAGGTCGTGTTCAAGGACGCGGACTCCACGACCGGACGGATGCTGGCGACGGAATCGTTCGTTGCGCCATGACCTTCCGGAGGCGCTTTTCGCTCGCGACCGGCGCGGTCCTGTTGGGCGTGACCCTGGCCAGCGCTGGCCAGGGGCTTGCGGCCGCGGCTGAAGGAGAAACGCCCATGGGTCCGCGCGATCCTTCGCACATCGTGGATCGGCCAAAGCTGTTCACGGCCGACGACCAGCTTGTGCTGGAGGTGAGCTCGGATCATGTGCAGTTGACCGACGAATTCGGCGCCTACGCCTCGCGCGCGGGCCTCTTCCTGCCGTTGGGCGAGTTGTCGCGCCTGCTGGACCTGGCGATCGGCGTGAATCCGGCAATCGGCCGGGCCGAAGGTTCGATCCTGACGCCATCGCGGGGCTTCCTTCTGGATCTCAACGACCACCGGGCCCGGTCGGGCGACCGTTCGGTGACCATCTCCGACGCCCAGGCCATGGTCTTCGAGGGCGACATCTATGTGCGCGCCGACCTTCTGGAGCAACTGCTGCCGCTGAAATTCAAGGCCGACCTGCACCAGCTGCAGCTGAGCCTGGTCCCCACGGAGAAATTCCCCTTCCAGGAAAGGCTGGCGCGCGAGCAGAGGCGCGACGGACTGACCCGGCGCGAGGACGAGGCGCAGGTCCTGCGGGTCGAGACGCCCTATGCCTTGTTCACCCCGCCGGCGGTGGACATCAACGTGATCACCCAGGCGGGCAACCATCAGGGCAGCGGCCTGCAGTACGAGCTGAATGCGGCGGGCGACCTGGCCTATTCGAGCTTTCGCCTGTTCGCCGGTTCGGATGACCAGGCCCGGCTCGACGCCATCCGCATACTGATGGAGCGCAAGGACCCGGCTGGCCGGGCGGTGGGTTTGCCCGGCCTGACGCGCGCCTCCGTCGGCGACACCTACACCCCCTATCTGGCGCTGGGCGCGCGCAGCGCCGCCGGACGGGGCTTCGCCCTGACCAACGACCCGCTCGAGCGGGCCAGCGTGTTCGACAAGATCAACCTGCGCGGCGATCTGCCGTCCGGCTACGAGGTGGAGCTGTACGTCAACGAGGTGCTGCGCGCCTCCATGGGCCAGTCCTCGGACGGCCGCTACGACTTCGAGGGCGTGGATCTCAGCTTCGGCCTGAATACGATCCGGCTGGTCTTCTATGGTCCGCGCGGCGAACGGCGGGAGGAGGTCCAGCGCTTCAATGTCGGCTCGGGCGCCCTGGCCAAGGGCCAGTTCATCTACGGCCTTGGCGCGGTGCAGCAGAATGTGCCGGTGATCCCGGTCGGCCGAGACCTGGCCGGTGCGGGCGTGCCAGGCTACACCGACCCCAGGATCGTCGGCTCGGCAGCCTATGGCCTGACGCGCGCCCTCACCTTGACGGCGGCGTTCGCCCGCTACACCCCGGCGCCGGAACCCGCCCGCGACATGGCCTCGGTGGGGCTGGCGACGTCGGCCATGGGTTTTGCGGTCCAGGCAGTCGCGGCGGCGGACGACCGCCGAGGCTCGGCCCTGTCGCTGGCGGTGGCGGGCCGCCCCCTTGGGATTTCGACTCTGCTGCGGCACGCCGAATATTCGGGCGGCTTCATCGACGAATCCACGCAGGGCGGCGACAATCGCCTGCAGCGCGACACCACGCTCAACCTGGACTTCAACGCGCCCCTGCGCTGGGGGCCGTGGCCCATGAGCGTGCGGGTCGTCCACGATCAATTCGCCGACGGCGGCCTGCTCTGGTCCGCGAGCACGCGCATGTCCAAGCCGGTCGGCCGCTTCCTGGTGTCCAACGACCTGGAATACGAGAGCCTCACGGGCAACGGCCCGGACAGCTACCAGCTGAGCGACCAGACCGACGTGTCGGTACTCGTGCGGCGCGTCTGGCAGGTTCGCGGCGGGGCCAGTTTCGATCTGTCCCCGAGCACCCGGCTGAACAGCCTGTCGATGACGATCCAGCGCGACATCGCCCAGCGCACCGCCATCGCCTTGAGCGTCACCAAGACCTTCGGGCCGCACGGGGGAACGACGCTCCAGGCGGCCAATGTCTGGCGGCTGCAGACCATGGACCTGTCCCTCACCGCCGGCTACGCGAGCGAACACAGGGACTTCACGGTGGGCCTGCAGGTCTCGATGGGCCTGCTGTTCGATCCCTTCGCCAGACGCTACCGGATGACCGGGCCGGGCGCGGCCACCGGAGGCGCGGCGGCCATCCAGGCCTTTGCCGACATCAACGGCGACGGACGGCGCCAGGCGAACGAGCCCGGCGTGCCCGGTATCGAGAGCCAGGGCGGACGCCGGCCCACGGTCACCGACGCCCGGGGCCAGATGCTGGTCAGCGGCCTGGGCGACACGGCGAGCGCGCGCGTCTACCTGGACACCAGCAAGCTGGACGACCCGTATCTGACGCCCCCGCCCACCATCATCGAGTTGACTCCCCGGCCGGGCCGGACGGCGATGGTCTCCTACCCGCTGGTCGCCACCTCCGAGGTGGAGATCCAGGTCCTGTTCACCCGCCCGGAGGAAAACCCGCGCGGCCTGTCGGCCCTGCAGGTGCAGGTCGTATCGGCGTCCGGCGCCGTGGCGGCCGAGGGGCGCACCGCCTACGACGGCACGGTGCTGCTGGAGGGCCTGCGGCCAGGCGTCTATGTCCTGCGTATCGAGCCGGAGCAGGCAAGACGGCTCCACCTCGACTTCAAGACGCCGGTGGCGATCGCGGCCGGGGCAAAAGGGGGCTTCATGGGCCGGATTTCGGCCGAAGCGGTCCTGACTGCGGCGGAGCCCGGCGAGCAGCAGCCGACCAGCGGCCCAGCCGCGCCACTTCCTGCGCAGACGCCGACCGCGCCTGCCCCGGCGGGAGCCTGACCATGTTCCTGGAGGATTTCGCACCCCATGATCGTCGGCCACCGCCTCCCCTCGAGCGGGAGTCGAGCCCCGACGCGCTGTTCCTGGTGAACGCCCAGGGCCTGGCCTCCCCGCTGACCAGCCGATCGGCCGCCGGGCAGGACCCGGTCCAGCCGTCCACGCTGATCGAACGGATGCTCGGCCTGCGCGCGGCCGAGCTCATCCAACGTCTGCATCGGGCCATCGAGGCGGCGGTCTCGGAGCGGCGCGGGGGCGTGCTGCTGTGGCGCAATGCCTACGACGACAGCCCGGGCCGCCTGCTGATCATCACTCCGGCCCGGGGCGACTGCGCCATCGTCTGTGTCGGCGCCCTGGACGCCATGCCCTCGCTGCCCGGTTCGGACGTGGTGGCCGAGCTGTTCGGCCTGTCGCCATCCGAGGCCGATATCGCCCTGGGGGTGATGCGGGACGAGGGCCTGTCCCAGATCGCCGAACGCCGGGGGGTGCAGCTGGAAACCGTGCGCGGCCAGGTCAAGAGCCTGCTGCGCAAGATGGGCCTGTCGAGCCAGAAGCAATTGATCCGTGTGCTGACGCGCCTGGCGGTGGCGGTGGAATGAATGGGCGCCTCCCCTGTCTGGGGGATTGTCGCGCGGGGCCGTGTGGACGAGAACGAAGGGATCAGAGGTAGTCGAATGAACTGGCGATCGACATCGGCGGTACTGGCGGTTTCGGCGGCGCTCGTCGGCGGTTCGGCACACGCCGCAGCGGGTGACTGCACGATTTCCATCACGCCGGGAAGCAACGCCCCCAATCTGGATAAGATCGTCAAGGGCACGAGCGGTTCGACAACCTTCACCTTGCCGACAACCGGATCGGTCAGCCAGTCTCCGGCATCAGGCACGGCCGGGGCGGCGATCCTGCTGCACCCCGGGTCGGTCACCGGATACCCGCTGCACGTGACGGTCAACGCCGGCAGCAACTGCAAAGGAAACAATATTCCGATCGGCCTGTTGATCTTGCCCGGTGCCGGCCCACAATTCACCGGCAACAGGTTCTATGTTCATCCGACCGCCGGCTTCGCAAACATGAGCGACCTCACCGTGACGACCGGCACTTTCAACATGAGCTTCTCCTCCAGTTCCGCTAACGCCACCGCTACGTTCAACCTGGGCATGGACGTTTCGCTGACCGCCGCCAGCGGGGCGGGGGCAGGAACCTGGACCACGAAGGTGACGGCGCAATGATGTCCAGCATCACCCCGCCGCAACGACACCAGCCAACGGGACGGTTCATCGTCATCGGCCTGTCCGCTGCCTTGGCCGCCGCCATGCTGCTCCCCGGCCTGACCCTCGCCGCCGGCCGCAAGAGCGCCAACGTCTCCACCAGCGCCACAGTGCTTGTGCCGGTTTCCGTGAGCACCGCGCTCAGTCTCAGCAGCGGCGCAGTCAAGACCCAGGGCAGCAACCCCAACGGCGTAGTGGTCGTGCCCGCCAGCTACCCGGCCCAGGCCAATCCACAGCCGAACTTCCCGACCACCACTCCGGTGAACGGCGCCAACGCAGCCCCGCCCAACGCCGCCCAGGTCAACATCACCGGTTCGCCCGGCCAGGTGTTCACCCTGCGCTTCCAAGGCTGGACCCAGCTCTCGGGCGAGCCGGGATCGACCGCCTCGGCGGCGGCCAACACCTATTATGTTCCGGGCGGCAGCCCGACCAATGCGCCCGGCGGCGTGCTCAACGCCCAAGGCCGCGCAACCGTCTATATCGGCTCGACCATCACCGTAGCGCGCAACAATCCGGGCACCACGGTGGTGCTGCGCCCGACCTTCACCGTCACCTACAACTGATCCCGGCCTTTTCGACAGGCGACAGGCGGCAGGCGGCCGGCGGCCCAGGCCGGCCCGGGCGACTCTCCCGGGGCGACTCTGGGGCCTGATCGGTTCGTTCCGCGAACCCGATCATCGCCGTGAGCCCCGCCCGCAAAGACCGCATCGCGGCTCTGTCCTCCCCTCGTTGGGAATGGGCCAGGATCTAGAGTATTTATCCCGCAATATTCTTAATTCGTGCGCGTTCGGCACAGTATTGAGGCTGCACCACCCAGCTGGGGGATATCGGCTCGTCCGGTCGCGTCATATTTTGCTGAGGCTGCCAACTTGCGGCCGGTGTCGGGAAACCCCGCCACCGCCAGTAATGGCTCAACACCTGGAGAACGCCATGAATCTTCGTATCAGCGCCGTCGTGGCGCTTCTTCTGACCGCCGCCGCGGCGCCCGCCTTGGCCGCTCAAGCGAGCGGCACGGTGAACGCCAGCGCGACTGTCATCCAGCCGCTGACCATCACCCAGACCCAGGCCATGGACTTTGGCAAGCTGGTGATGAACAGCGCCGCCAACGCCGCGGGCACCGTGGTCGTGGCTCCCAACAACGGCCGCACCCAGACGGGCGGCGTCGATCTGGTGTCTTCCACCCCCACCGCCGGGATCGTGTCGGTGGTCGGGCAATCGGGCAGCACCTATACCGTCACCCTGCCGGCTTCCGCCGTCAGCCTGTCGGACGGGACCCATACGATGTCGGTCGACACCTTCAACAGCAGCGACACGCTGGCGACGGTCTCCGGCACCAATTCGATCCATATCGGCGCCACCCTGCACGCGGCCCAGAACCAAGCGGCCGGCGCCTATACCGGTTCGTTCACGGTCACCGCCGCCTACGAGTAGGCGCGACGCCTTCGAAGATCTGGGACAGCACAGGGCGTGCGCGCGCCTGCTCGGGACCGCGCAATCGGGTACTCGCGCCACAGACGCGCGCGTCTCCGGTGGCGGCGAGCGAGGAGCGCGCGCGCACATCCTGTCTGTCCCATGGCGCAGGTCGATGCCTCCGCGTGCAACCAGTCCTCCCGGCTTGTGCAGCGACAACAGGGGCATGGCGTACACCATCGCCCGAGGCGGTCGCCTCGGGCGATGGGTTGCTGCGGTCCAGCGACCGCAGCGCCCACATCGCCAGCGGACCCGCCTCGAACACGTCGGCGTGAATCAGCAGCAGAGCCGCGCCGCGTTGCGGATGATTGCCTGGGCCAAGGCGCCGCCGCTCACTCGGCGGGCCTGACTTCCCGGCGCACGGCAGGCCCGAGGGCGGCCTGCTGCACGGGCCGGAAGGTGTAGCCATAATGGGCCACGGCCACCGTGGTGGACCCGACCTTGTCCACGGCGCCGTTCATGGCGGAGCGCCGGCAACTGGTGAAGCGGAGCTGCGCTGCAAGGTCCCTGATATCGCCCTGGCTCTCGTCGCAGACGTTGTTGGCTGCGGCGCGGATGCGGCCCAGAGCCACCCGCGCCGCAGCGCCGTCGCTCAGGTTGAGATCGGAGAGAGACACGACCAGGGTGCGTACCTGTTCGGTCTGGGCGGTTTGCGCGACCGCCGAAGCGGCCGGGACGACGCTCGCCGCCGTCGCGGCGATCAACATGACTGTGCGTAACATCTTTGCCTCCGCAAGACCGCTTCACTTCCCCCGGAGATGCATCGGCCGGGAAGGCCGAGCGATGGGCCGTTGGACTGGCGGTGCGGAATGATGATTACGCAATCGCGCAGAGATGTAATTGACCGAGTGTCTCAAAGCCTTGTCCGGCCGTCCCAGAGTTGTAGAACTGTGCTAATCTCGAAATATAGAGTATCGAATGCGATTATAGCTGAGCTGCGGCCGGATTTACATATGATGTTGTGTTGGGGGTGAGTATGGATTTGGCTCCGATCCGGAGATATGATCTGACGCCGGCAAAAACTGCTGTGCCCGTCGGTCTTATTGCGTCTGAAGTTAACGCCCCGAGCGAGTCAGGACGGCCAGAAGACATGAGCGGGCCGGTTCAGTCGCTGCAACGGGAGCGGGCGAAGGCGTTCATCGAGCAGCATCTCGCATCCCCGTCCCTGTCGCCCGGCGAGGTGGCCGATGCGGTGCACATGTCGCGCTCCGCGCTATACCGGCTGTTTCCGGAGTCCCGCGGCGTCGGCCGGTACATCCTCGAAGCCCGCCTCAACAGGGCATGGCTGTTGCTCAGCGGCGACGCCGGCGCTCCCCGCATTTCCCAGGTGGCCTACCGGACGGGCTTCCTCAGCGAAGCCCACTTCTGCCGGGCGTTCCGCAGGAAGTTCGGGCTTTCGCCCAGCGCGCTCAAGCAGGCCCAGGCGTCGCACCCCAGGTCTTGAAGACGTCGCCGGCATGGCGAGGCGACCCGGCGTCAACCGCGTGAGGCCTGGCCTCCATCCGAAGATCGGCTGTTCCAGCCTTTTCGTGCCCTTCCCTGTGGAAGATCGTACAATCGCGACGCTGGGTGTCCGCCGAAGCCGGGGATACCGCTCCGGGAGACATCCGATGGCTCCTTACAGACCGATCGGGGTCCTCGGGACCCACGAGGCGACCAACCAGCCGCCGCCTTTCGAGGACGTCGATCTGTTTGCAGGCGACCACGCCCTGACCAGCGCCGTCGCGCGCGCTGGCGGCGCGCAACATGCGCCGCGACTGTCGCAGTTCGGCCGGCGGGCGGGCTCGGCCGAAGTCATCGAATGGGGGCGCGAAGCCAACCGCGTCAGGCCCGTGCTCGAGGGCTACGATCGTTACGGCCGTCGCATCGACGAGGTGCGGTTCCATCCCGCCTATCATCAGCTGATGGCGCTCGGGCTCGACGCCGGGATCGCCGCGGTCGCCTGGGACGGCGCCCCCGCCGGCCATGCGCTGCATGCCGCGTTGAGCTTCGTCCTCGGCCAGGTCGACGCCGGGGTCATCTGCCCGATGACCATGACCTATGCGGCCATGCCGGTGCTTGCGGCCAACCCTGCCGTTGGCGGGGAATGGACGCCGCGGGTCCTCGCCGGCCGCTATGACCCTGCCTGCCGGCCGGCGCCGCAGAAGGCCGGCGTCACCCTCGGCATGGCGATGACCGAGAAACAGGGCGGATCGGACCTGCGCGCCAACACCACCCGCGCCGAAGCCATCGACGCCAGCCGCGAGGTCTTCGTGCTGACCGGTCATAAATGGTTCTGTTCGGCGCCCATGTCCGACGCCTTCCTGACTCTGGCCAACACCGATCTGGGCCCGACCTGCCTGCTCGTGCCGCGCTGGCTGCCGGACGGCGAACGCAACCGCGGCTTTCAGATCGTCCAGTTGAAGGACAAGCTCGGCGACCAGTCGAACGCCTCGGCGGAGATCGAGTACCATCAAGCCTTCGGCTGGCGCATCGGCGAGGAGGGGCGCGGCATACCAACCATCCTGCCGATGGTGCAGCACACCCGGCTGGACTGCGTGATCGGCTCGGCGGCGACCATGCGCGCGGCGCTGGTGCAGGCGCTCTGGCATGCGGACCACCGCATGGCCTTCCACAAGCGTCTGGTCGACCATCCCGCGATGCGCGAGGTCCTGGCCGACCTTGCCGTCGAAAGCGAGGCGGCGACGGCCATGGGCTTTCGGCTGGCCGCCGCGGTCGACGCCGGGGAGCCGCTCGCCCGCCTGCTGACGCCGCTCGCCAAATACTGGGTCTGCAAGCGCACGCCCGGCTTCGTCTATGAGGCGATGGAGTGCCTGGGCGGGGCGGGCTATGTCGAGACCGGACCCTTGCCCCGGCTGTTCCGCGCCTCGCCGCTGAACGCGATCTGGGAGGGGTCGAGCAACGTCATTGCCCTGGATGTGAAACGCGTCCTGCAACGGGAGCCCGCGGCGGTCGCCGCCCTGCGCGATCTTTTGGCGTCGGCGGCCGGCCGCGATCCGGGCTATGACGCCGCCCTGACCGGTCTCGATTTCAGCGAGCCGGAGGAGGTTGCCGCGCGCCATGCGGTCGAGCGGATGGCCGTGGTCGCCCAGGCGGCGATCCTGCTGGCCGCGGACAGCCCCGTCGCCGACGCCTTCTGCCGCCTGCGGCTCGAACGTCCCGCCTTCGCCTACGGCGCCAGCCATGCGGCGGTTGACCACGGCGCCATCATCGACCGCGCCAAGCCGGCCGCAGCGTGAGTTGCGAGGATCAGAAGGCCGCCTCGTCCAGGGCCATCATGGACCGCTTGCCTGCCTTGATCGCGAGGAAGCACGCGCTCGCCTGGGGCAGGATGCGGTCGCAGAAGAAGGCGGCGGTGTCGATCTTGGCCTTGTAGAAGGCGGCGTCATCGGCGCCCTGCGCCAGGCGCTCCGTCGCGATCCTGGCGGACTTCACGAAGCAATAGCCCATGGCGACAAGGCCGATCAGCCGCAGATAGTCGGTCCCGGCGGCGCCCGCCTCCTCCGGGTCGCCAAGCCCGCGCTGCGCGACCGTGCCGGTGGCGAGCTGGAGCGCGCCGAAGGCCTTCTTGAGGTCGGCGACCATCGGCCCGAGCCGGGCGTCGTCCTGCCCGGCCTCGAGGAAGGCGGACACCGGATGGAAGAAGGACCGCAGATAGCGGCCGGTGTGGGCGCCGAGCTTGCGGCCCACCAGGTCGAGCCCCTGGATGCCGTTGGTCCCCTCGTAGATCATGGTGATGCGCGCATCGCGCACATACTGCTCCATGCCGTGATCGCGGATATAGCCATGCCCGCCGTAGACCTGGACGCCGAGATTGGTCGCCTCGAAACCCAGGTCGGTGAACAGCGCCTTGACCACCGGCGTCATCAGCGCCACGAAATCGGCGGCGTGGGCCTTCACCTCGGGGTCGTCGGCGAACTTTTCCGCATCCATGGCCCGGGCGACCCAGCCGCCGAGCGCCCGGCAGCCTTCGTTGTAGGCGCGGATGGTCATCAGCATGCGGCGCACGTCCGGATGGACGATGATCGGGTCGGCGGGCAGGTCCGGCCGTTTGGCCCCGGCGAGGGAGCGCCCCTGCAGGCGGTCCTTGGCGTAGGCGACCGCGCCCTGGTAGGCGGCTTCGGCGATGCCGAGGCCCTGGACGCCGACCGAGACGCGCTCGGCGTTCATCATGGTGAACATCGCGGCCATGCCCTTGTTCGGCTGGCCGACCAGCCAGCCGGTCGTATCGTCGAAGTTCAGCTGGCAGGTGGCGGCCGCCGTCATGCCCATCTTGTGCTCGATGTTGGCGCAGGACACGCCGTTGCGGGCGCCGGGCGCGCCAGCGGGGTCCGGTAGATATTTGGGCGCCAGGAACAGGCTGATGCCTTTCACCCCGGCCGGTGCGTCGGGCAGGCGCGCCAGGACGAGGTGGACGATGTTCTCGGTCAGGTCGTGCTCGCCGGCCGAGATGAAGATCTTCGAACCGTTGATCTGGTAAGAGCCGTCGGCCTGCGGCGTCGCCCGGGTGCGCAGCAGGCCCAGGTCGGTGCCGCACTGCGCCTCGGTCAGGCACATGGTGGCGGACCAGACGCCCTCGACCAGTTTGGGCAGGTAGGCCTGCTTCAGCTCGTCGGAGGCATGGCCCTCGATGGCGGTCGTCGCGCCGTGGGTCAGCCCCGGATAGAGGCTGAACGCCACATTGGCGGCGCAGATCATCTCCTCGACCAGCTTGTTGACGGTCTCAGGCAGACCCTGACCGCCGAACGCCGGGTCGTTGGCGAGCGCGCACCAGCCGCCCGCGCGGAACCGGTCGTAGGCCTGCTGGAATCCCCTCGGCGTGTAGACCATGCCGTTCTCGATCCGGCAGCCCTCGGCGTCGCCGCTGGCGTTGAGCGGCAGCAGCACTTCCCTGGTGAAGCGCGCGGCCTCCTCCAGCACCGCATCGAGCAGGTCGGGGGTGAAGTCCCGGAAATGGGCAAGGCCGCCGAAGCCGTCGTCCTGGTGCAGTTCGTGCAGGACGAAACGCATGTCGCGGAGCGGGGCGTCGTAGACCTGCATGGCCTCAGTTCCTGAGCGGCTTGCCGGTTTCGAGCATATGCTCGATCCGGGCAATGGTGCGGGGATCGCGGACGCGGGCGGCGAAGGCGTCGCGCTCCAGCGCCAGCATGTCGGCCTCGCTGACGGGATCGACGAGATCGGCCGCGCCGCCGGTCAGGACCTGGGCCAGGGCGCCCGCCACGACGAGGTCGTAATCGGTCGCCAGCCCGCGTTTGTGGAAACTGTCGGCCGCCATCGCCAGGGCGGTATGGCCGCTGTCGCCGGGCAGGTGGAACTGCGGCGCCTGGGGCGGCTGGTAGCCGTCGACCAGGGACAGGGCCTTGGCCTTGGCGTCGAGCAGCAGGCGGTCGCGGTTCATGGTGATCGCGTCGCCGTCGCGCAGGATCATCAGCTCCCTGGCATGGGCCGCCGACCTGGAGACGGTGGCCGTGCTGACGATCTCGAACACCTTGGCGGCGGCCGGCATCGGCCCCTTGGGCAGGCGGCCGCTCTTCACCCAGCGGTCGATCGTCTCGCCGCAGCCGCCCCAGCCGGGGATCAGCCCCACGCCGCATTCGACCAGGCCGATATAGCTCTCGGCATGGGCCTGGATGGCGTCGGCATGGAGCAGGATTTCGCAGGCGCCGCCCAGGGCCATGCCGGAGGGCGCGCCGACCACGGGGAAGGGGGCGTACTTCAGGGCCTTGTAGGCCGCCTGGCCCTCGGCGACCAACTTGCCGATCTCGCTCCAGGCGGCGATGTTGATGGCGAACAGGGCCAGGCCGAGATTGGCCCCGGCGGAGAAGTTGGGCCCGTCGTTGTAGAGCACCAGGGCCTTGTAGCTCTGCTGGATCAGCGGGATCGCCTTGCCGATCAGCGCCATGACCTCGCCGTCGAGCGCGTTCATCTTGCCGGTGAATTCCAGGCAGACGACGCCGTCGCCGATGTCCCAGAGCGCTGCGGAGCCGGTCTTGAGCAGCGGTTGCGTTGCCCGCTTGACGTCCTCCAGGCGCAGGACCCCGTCGGGGCGGACGACGTCGTGATAGCCGCCGTCCAGCCCCAGATATTGGCGCCTGCCGTCCTCGACCCGATAGAAGCTGCGCTGGCCGGCGAGCATCAGCAGCGGCGCAACGGCCAGGCCTTGTTGTTCGAGCCTGGCGACCAGCGGCGCCGCGCCGATCTTGTCGATCAGCTCGAACGGTCCATAGGCCCAGTTGTAACCGAGCTTCATCGCGTCATCGATCGCCACGATGTCGTCGGCGGCTTCGGGAACCAGGGCGGCGGCGTAGGCCAGGACCGGGCCCAGCACCGCCCAGGCATACTGTCCGGCCCTGTCCGGGCTGCGGATCAGGGCGGCGATGTCGCCCTTGGCGGCCGGGCCGGACGGGCCTGCCGCCGGGATCAGGGGACGGTAGTCGCCGGAGACGAGGTCGATCGCCTCGCGCTGCCTGCTGGAATCGAGGCGATAGAAGCCGCCCTTGCCTTTGCGCCCCGTGTAGCCCCCGGCGATCATCCGCTCGATCAGGGGAATCTTGCGGACGGTTTGGTGGAAGGCGTCCGTGGGCGGCAGGGTCGATTGCAGGCTTGCCTGGATGTGGGGCATCAGGTCCAGGCCGACCAGGTCGATGAGGCCGAAAATCCCGGTCTTGGGCACGCCCATCGGCCTGCCGGCGATCGCATCCGCCTCTTCGACCGTAAGGCCGAGGTCCAAGGCCGCGTTGATGCCGAGCTGGAGCCAGTAGGTCCCGATACGGTTGGCGATGAAACCGGGGGAATCCTTGGCGCGCACCACTGTCTTGCCGAGCATGCGGTCGGCGAAGGCCTCGACCTTGGCGGCGATGTCCGCACGGGTCTTCGGGCCGACGACCACCTCGAGCAGGCGCATGTGGCGCGGCGGATTGAAGAAGTGGGTGATCAGGAAGTCGGCCGCGAAGGCGTCCGAGCGTCCCTCGATCAGCTGATGCAGCGGAATCGTCGAGGTATTGGATGAGATCGCCACCCCGGGCCGGCGCATAACGTCCAACCTGGCGTAGAGCGAACGCTTGACGTCGAGCCGTTCGCTGACCGCCTCGATGATCCAGTCGCAGTCCGCGGCCCGGTCAAGATGGTCCTCGATATTCCCGACCTCCACGAGCCTGGCGGCCTGTTCCGACATGAACGGCGCGGGCTCCGTCTTGAGCATCTTGGCCACCGCGCCTTCGGCGACGGCGTTGCGGTGGTCGGGATCGCGCACCACGTCGAGCAGCAGCGCCGGCACGCCGGCGTTGGCGACCTGGGCGGCGATGCCGGCGCCCATAACGCCGGCGCCGATGACGCAGACCTTGCGGATCGGGGCGTCGGCCATCACACGCGTTCCAGCACTGTGGCGATGCCCTGGCCCCCGCCGATGCATTGGGTGGCCAGCGCATAGCGGCCGCCGACGCGCCTCAGCAGCGACGCCGCCTTGCCGACGAGGCGCGCGCCTGTCGCGCCCAGCGGATGGCCCAGGGCGATGGCGCCACCGTCGATGTTGAGTGTGGCCTCCTTCAGTCCAAGCTCGTTGATGCAGGCCAGGGCTTGGGAGGCGAACGCCTCGTTGAGCTCGACCACATCCAGGTCGCCGACGCCGATCGAGGCGCGTTCCAGCGCCTTCCTCGTGGCGCCGACCGGGCCGATGCCCATGATCTCGGGGGCGCAGCCGGCCACGCCGACGCTGACGACGCGGGCGACGATCTCCAACTGGTGGGCGCGGGCGTAGTCCTCACTGGTCACCAGCACCGCGGAGGCCCCGTCGGTCAGGGGCGAGGAGGTTCCGGCGGTGACCGTTCCGGCCTGATCGAACGCGGGCTTGAGGGCGGCCAGACCCTCGGCGGTGGTGTCGGGGCGAATGACGCCGTCTTCACTGACCAGGCCCGCCTTGGTCGTGATCGGCACGATCTCGTCGGCCAACAGACCGGCGGCGCGGGCCGCCGCCGCCTTCTGCTGGCTGTTCGGCGCGAAAGCGTCCTGGGCCTCACGCGAGATCTGGTGCCTGACCGCAACGTTTTCGGCGGTCTCGCCCATGCTCATGTAGGCGCCGGGGGTCTTCTGGGCGAGCGCGGGGTTGGGCAGGGGGTTGAAGCCCATGATCGGCACGCGGCTCATCGACTCCACGCCCGCGCAGATGAAGGCTTCGCCGGCGCCGATGTTGATCTGGCCCACGGCGATGTGGATCGCGCTCATCGACGAGCCGCAGAAGCGGTTCACGGTCATGCCGCCGACCGACAGCGGCAGATCGCCCAGCAGGCCGATCAGGCGGGCGACATTCAATCCCTGCTCACCTTCGGGGAAGGCGCAGCCCAGGATCAGATCCTCGAGGTCGGCCGGTGGGACGCCGGTCTTGCGGATTAGGCCGCGCAGAACCTCGGCGGCGAGATCGTCCGGCCGGACCCGGGCCAACGCCCCCTTGCCGGCGAAATGAAAGGGGGAGCGGGCATAGCCCGCGATGACGGCGTTCCTCATGTCTTCTCTCGCATGACGAGACGGGACTCGATATCCGTTGCCTTATTGGTCCGCTGATTTCCCTATACGTCAACCAAATACTGCGTCAGACTTGGCTCCGCGAGGTCGCCTCAAGGCGCAGGCGGTGCGGCGGCTTCTGATGGAGCAGGGCCATGAGAGTGAGTGTCTCACGTCTGTCCGTGGTTGGCGGGTCGGCCTGTGCGCCCAAGCCGAAACCCCGCCTGCTGCCCGACCTGCTCGATCGCGCCGTGGCCGAACATCCGGACTGGCCCGCGATCGACTTCCTCGCTCGCCGGTGGACCT
>JAQGII010000165.1 GCA_028291305.1 Caulobacteraceae bacterium | reverse complement strand
AGGACTCCCTGCTGCTGGTGGATTCCGGCGCCCAGTACCTGGACGGCACCACCGACGTGACCCGCACCGTGGCCATCGGCCAGCCGAGCGCGGAGATGCGCCAGCGGTTCACCCTGGTCCTGAAAGGGCACCTGGCGCTGGGCCGGGTGCGTTTCCCCGCGGGCATCACCGGTTCGGCGCTCGACACCCTGGCCCGCGCCGCCCTCTGGGCGCACGGCCTCGACTACGACCACGGCACCGGCCACGGCGTCGGCTCCTACCTCGGCGTGCACGAGGGCCCGCAGCGAATCTCCAAGGCGCCCAGCACGGTGGCCCTGCTGCCCGGCATGATCGTCTCCAACGAGCCCGGCTACTACAAGACCGGCGCCTACGGCATCCGCATCGAGAGCCTGCAGGTGGTCACCCCCGCCGCCGACATCCCCGGCGGCGAGCGGCCGATGCTGGGCTTCGAGCAGCTGACCATGGCGCCGATCGACCGCCGCCTGGTCGACAAGGCCCTGCTGAGCGCCGAGGAGATCGCCCAGCTGGACGCCTACCACGCGTCGGTGCTGGCCAGGATCGGCCCCCTGCTGGACGGCGACGCCCAGGCCTGGCTGCACGAGGTCTGCGCGCCGCTCTGAAAATGCTCCCCCGCTATGCGGCAGAGGATTTTGGGATAAGCTTCTCCCCAACAAGCAATGCTGGGAGGCGCTCATGAAACGGTCCGTTGCCGCGGTCGCGGCCATTCTGATGCTGGGCGCCGCGTCCGTGGCGCACGCCGAGACCGCCGCCGAGAAGGCCAACAAGGCCATGGTGCTGAAGTTCTGGCGTGAGGTGTTCGACCACCACGACGTCTCCCGGGCCAAGCTCTACATGGCCGACGGCTACATCCAGCATAACCCGCTCGCCGCCACCGGCCGCTCGGGCTTCGAGGCCTATTTCGGCAAGGCCTGGCCGCAACGCCTGGCCGCCGACAAGGTCAAGCCGACCAAGTTCGACGTGGTGATGGCCGAGGGCGACCTGGTCACCCTGATCCAGCGCATTCCCCGCCCGGATCCGGACCATGCGGGCCAGACCTACGACAGCTTCTGGTTCGACACCCTGCGGGTCCGCGACGGCAAGCTGGTGGAACACTGGGACAACGCCCTGAAGGGGCCGAGCGTCCCGGCGCCGAGCGCGCTCGTCAAATAGATTGCCGCCTATCGGACGAAAGAGGGAAGCCGGTTTCACCGCCCGACATGCTCTCAGGCTTTCGGCCGGGCGCCTATTCGCGGGACGTCAGCTTGCGACCCATGGCGGAGGTTGGGAGCGTCGGCTTTCGGTCAACTCACGGGCGGCCTAGGCTAGTCAAACGCAGTGCGTTTCAGCGCCGGGAGTTCATCAGATGACAGAGTTCCCAGATAAGGTTCTATCTGTTCCTGATAGGATCGAGTTCGCGAACGAGCCAATCCGCTATGACCCGGTCGGACGCTGCATCTACTGCGGGGAACGCGAACCACCCCTCGATGAAGAGCATATCGTCCCCTATGGCTTGGCGAAAAATTCGCTGATCCTGCCGCGTGCGAGTTGCCGCCGATGCGGAGCCATCACCGGGAAATTCGAACAAGACTGTCTGCGGGGGATGATGGGTCCGCTCCGAACGCGACTCCAGGCCCCCACGAGAAAGAAGAAGGATCGGAAGCCTTCCTTCCCCATAAATCGGATCAGGTTCGAAACGCTCGCTCCCGGCGAAACCGCGACATCGCTCGAGCCTGTCCAAATGGAAAGTTCCGATTATCCACTCATGTATGTAGGTTTGCTGCTGGACAAGCCCGGCCTTCTTATGGGCCTACCGGTGGGCACCCCTCTCATGTGGAACTGGTTCCACACCTACAAGAAAGATGAAGTACAGCCATTCCTTGAGAACCCAGGTGATGGAGTTCGTATCGGCAGCATCAATCCAGGATCGTTCGCCAGAATGCTGGCGAAAATGGCTTACTCGTATGCCGTCGCAGTTCGAGGCATGGGCAGTTTCAGGCCACTCATACTGGACTTGATTTTCGGCAAGACAGACGGATTTCGTTCCTGGGTTGGCGGCGATCCGGTGGTGCCAGAGGCAAACGAAGACGAAATTCATTCAGTCCGCTGCCGGAATTGGACAGCCGCTGGAAAAGAGTATGTGGTCGTTTCGATTAGGCTGTTCGGATTTCTAGGGACTCCAATTTATCACGTGGTGGTCGGAGAGCTTTGGCTAGCGCCGTGACTAGATCGTCGTGTTCGCCCAGCAGAATCCTACGCCCTCTTGAACGCCGCCTCAGGGGTCCGCTTACGCCGCCGCCCCCCTCACAATCGTGTCCAGGGGTCGCATCAATCGAGTCAGCAAGGTCCGCTTTCCACCCTAAGCGGACGCCTCCATCCATGCGTTCACGCCTTAGGCGCCCACCAGCTCCAGCCACTGGTCCTCAGTCAGCACCTGGATACCCAGCTCCGCCGCCGTCTTCAGCTTGGAGCCGGCGCCGGGCCCCGCCACCACGATGTCCGTCTTCTTGGACACAGACCCAGCCACCTTGGCCCCCAGCGACTCCGCCTGGGCCTTGGCCTCGTCGCGGGTCATCTTCTCCAGGGCGCCGGTGAACACCACCGTCTTGCCGGCCACCGCCGTATCGGCCTTGGGCTTTTGCGCGGGGATGACGGTCAGCTCGGCCAGCAGCTTGTCCACCAGACGGCGGTTGTGATCCTCGCCGAAGAACTCCGCCAGCATCCGCGCCGCCACCACGCCGACGGCGTCCACGGAGGCGACCTCCAGGAAGGCCTCGCCGGGCATGCCCGCGGCGGCCTCGTGGGCCGCGGCCTCAAAGGCGGCCCAGTCGCCGTAGCGCTCGGCCAGGGCGGCGCGGGCGCGGCTGTTCAGCTTCGGGATCGACAGGCGCAGGCGTTCCTCGAGCGAGGCGTTTTGGGGGATCAGCAGGTCCGGCCGCGTGCGGGCAAAGGCCAGCACCGCCTCGACCGCCGTAGGCCCCAGCCCGTCCAGTTGCGACAGTTCGGCGTAGGCGGGGCTGGCCATCTGGCCTGACGCCGCCTTGGCGGTGGCGACGAAGGCCTCGGCCGTCTCGAAATGGCGGGCCAGGGCGATGGAGGTCGTCTCGCCGATGTGACGGATGCCGAGGCCGTAGATGAAGCGGTCCAGCGCGATCGCGCGGCGCGCTTCGATGCCGGCGATGAGGTTGCGGACGCTGGTCTCGCCGTAGCCGTCGGTCTGACGCAACTCGTCCATCTTGGCCTCGTCACGGGCCAGGGCGAAGATGTCGGCGGGGTCGACGATCCAGCCGCGCTCGTTGAAGGCGGTCAGTTGCTTCTCGCCCAGCCCCTCGATGTCGAAGGCCCGGCGCGACACGAAATGGCGCAGATGCGCCAGGCGCTGGAAGGGGCAGGCGAACTCGCCCGTGCAGCGGCGCACCACCGTCTCGGCGCCCGAGGCGGTGGTCTCCTTGGTCAGGGGCGTGTGCAGGGGACAGGGGCAGTGGGTCGGGAAGGCGAAGGGCCGCGAGTCGCCGGGCCGCTCGTCCAGCACCACCGCGACGATCTGCGGGATCACGTCGCCGGCCCGCTGCAGGATCACCGTGTCGCCGACGCGCACGTCCTTGCGGGCGATCTCGTCGGCGTTGTGCAGGGTGGCGTTGACCACGACGACGCCGCCCACCGTCACCGGCTGCAGCCTGGCCACGGGCGTGATCGCGCCGGTGCGGCCCACCTGGATGTCGATGGCCTCCAGCACGGTGCGCGCCTGCTGGGCCGGGAATTTGCGGGCGATGGCCCAGCGCGGGGTGCGGGTCACGAAACCCAGGCGCTGCTGCCAATCCAGCCGATCGACCTTGTAGACCACGCCGTCGATGTCATAGGCCAGCTTGGGCCGCACGGCCTCCATGCGCGCATAGGCGGCCAGCAGGCCCGCCGCGTTCTCCACCCGCTCGCTCTGCGGGGTGGTCTGGAAACCCCAGGCCTTCAGCTTGCCGAGGGCTTCCCATTGGGTTTGGGCGAACGGCGCGCTGAGCTGGCCCCAGGCGTAGGCGAAGAAACTCAAGGGCCGCGTCGCGGTGATCCTGGCGTCGATCTGGCGCAGGGAGCCGGCCGCCGCGTTTCGCGGGTTGGCGTAGGTCTTCTGTCCGGCGGCGACGGCGGCGGCGTTCAGGTCGGCGAACGCCTGGTGGCCCAGGAAGATTTCACCGCGAATCTCGATGACGTCGGGCCAGCCGTCGCCGGCGAGGCGTCTGGGGATGTCGGCGATGGTCCGGACATTGGCGGTGACGTCTTCGCCCACCCGTCCGTCGCCCCGCGTGGCGGCCTGGACCAGCACGCCCCTCTCATAGCGGATCGAGCAGGACAGGCCGTCGATCTTCGGCTCGGCGGTGTAGGCCACCGTCTCCGACGGCCCCAACTTCAGGAACCGGCGGATGCGGGCATCGAACTCCGCGGCCTCGGAATCGGCGAAGGCGTTGTCCAGCGACAGCATGGGCACGCCGTGCTCGACCGGCGAGAACTGCTCGGCCCGCGCCGCGCCCACCTTCAGGCTGGGGGAGTTTTCGCGGATCAGGGCCGGGAAGTGCGCCTCGATCTCGGCGTTGCGCCGCTTCAGGGCGTCGTAGTCGCCGTCCGAGATGGTCGGTTCGTCGTCCTGGTAATAGCGCAGGTCATGCGCCGCCAGGTCGTCGGCCAGACGGGTCAGTTCGGCGGACGCTTCGGATTCGGTGAGATTTTCGACGGGCTTCAACGGCGATCCTAGGCGTGCATCAGCGCCCGGGCCGCCGCCCGCGCCGCTTCGGTGATCTCCGCGCCGGCCAGCATGCGGGCGATCTCCTCTTCGCGGGGCTTGTCGGTCAGCACCTCCACGGCGGTGCGCACATGATCGGCGCCGCCGGCCTTGGACACCCGCCAGTGGGCCTCGGCGCGGGCCGCCACCTGCGGACTGTGGGTGACCACCAGCACCTGGCCCTCGCGCGCCAGGCGCTTGAGCCTCTGGCCGACCGCGTCGGCCACGGCCCCGCCGACCCCCTGGTCCACCTCGTCGAAGATCATCAGCGGGGCGGGGCCCGATCCGCGGCCGGCCAGGGCCGCCTTCAGGGCCAGGGCGAAGCGCGCCAGCTCGCCGCCGGAGGCGATCGCGCCCAGCCCGCCGAACGGCGCGCCGGGGTTGGTCGAGACCTCGAATTCCACCCGGTCCAGGCCCGACGGGCCGGCGCGGTCCTCGCCCAGGGGCTCGACCGCCACGCGCAGCCTGGCGCGATCCAGCTTCAGCGGCGGCAGTTCAGAGTTGACCGCCTCGGCGATGCGCTCGGCGGCGGCCTGGCGCAGGACCGACAGGGCGCGGGCGGCGTCGAAATAGGCGGCGCGGGCGGCGGCGGCGCGGGCGTCCGCCCTGGCCTGGGCCTCCTCGCCGTCCTCGATGGCGTGCAGCACCCGGGCGATGCGGGCGCGTTCGTCCGGCAGCAGCTCGACGGCCACGTTCAGCTTGCGGGCCAGGGCGCGCAGGGCGAACAGGCGCTCCTCGGCCTTTTCCAGGCGGTCGGGCTCGAACTCCAGGGCCGCCGCCGCCGTGTCGATGGCCGCCGAAGCCTCCTGGGCCTCGACCAGCGCGCGGTCGACCGCCTCCGCCGCCAGGACGATCAGGCGCACCGGGGCGCTCTGCTCGCCCGCCCCGGCCTGGAGGGCGCGTTCGCGGGCGCGCTCGAGGGCGCGGAAGGCCTGGGCCAGCTTGCCGTTCAGGGCGTCGCCGGAAAACGCCTCCTGGGCCGCGGCGATATCCGCCAGGGCTTTCTCGGCGGCGCCCAGCAGCGCCCGCTCCTCGGCCAGGGCGGTCTCTTCCCCCGCCTTGGGATCGAGCCGGTCCAGCTCGGCCAGCCGCAGGGTCAGCTCCTCGCGCTCGGCCAGGGCCGTGCGGGCCTCCTGGCGCAGGGCTTCGGCCGCCTCGCGCGCCTGCCGCCAATCGGTCCAGGCCGTCGCGACCGCCTCGGCGGCCGGGGCCGCGCCGGCATAGAGGTCGAGCAGGGGCCGGTGGGTGCGTGCGTCGAGCAGGCCCACGGTCTCGTGCTGGCCGTGCACCTCGATCAGCATCTCGCCCAGCTCGCGCAGCACCGACACGCTGACCGCCTGGTCGTTGACGAAGGCGCGCGAGCGGCCGTCGGCGCCCACCTGGCGGCGCAGCACCAGGTCCTCGTCGCGCTCGAACGCCACGCCCTTGTCTTCGAGATAGGCCCAGACGTCGTGGCCGGGCGGCGGGGCGAACACGGCGGTGGCCACGGCCTGGCTGCGGCCCCGGCGCACCAGACCCGCGTCGGCGCGCATGCCGGTGGCCAGGCCCAGGGCGTCCAGGATGATCGACTTGCCCGCGCCGGTCTCGCCGGTAAGCGCGGTGAGGCCCGGCCCGATCGACAGGTCGAGGGTTTCGATCAGAACGACGTCGCGAATGCCAAGGCCGATCAGCATGGGGCCAGGATGGCGGCGAATCCTCTCCGGCTCAATGCCGGGCAGTTCGATAGATGAGCGTGCGACGGCCATCGAAGCCGGCCCGCGCCCTCGGCTATCGTGCTCAGGTGGTCGGCGGCTTCAGGATGCCGGGCAGCCTCGGCATCCGCACGGTCGGCAGCTTGATGACGCCGTGCCTGCGGCCGCCCGCGGGCGCCACCGCCGGCTGCAGGCCCCGGCCCGCCATCAGGGCGTAGGCGTCCGAATACCAGCCGTCGCCGGGATAGTTGAAGCCCAGCACCGCCGCGTTGCGCTTGGCCTCTTCGGTCAGGCCGAGGGTCATATAGGCCTCGGTCAGGCGGTAGAGGGCCTCGGGGGTGTGCGAGGTGGTCTGGTAGCGGTCGATCACCGTCTTGAACCGGCCGATGGCGGCCAGGGGCTGGTTGTCCCGCAAATACCAGCGGCCGATGGCCATTTCCTTGCCGGCCAGCTGGTCGTTGACCATGTCGATCTTGAGCTTGGCGTCGGTGGCGTATTGCGTCGTCGGATAGCGGCGCACCACTTCGCGCAGGGCGCCCAGGGCCTGTTCCGTCGCGGCCTGGTCGCGGCCGACGTCGATGATCTGTTCGAAGTAGCAGATGGCCTTGATGTAGTAGGCGTAGACCGCCGACGGGCTGCCCGGATACAGCGACACGAAGCGGTCGGCGTCGGCGCGCGCGCCCTCGTAGTCGTTGGCCTGGTAGTGGGCGTAGGAGGTCATCAGGATCGAGCGGCGCGACCATTCCGAATAGGGATGCTGGCGCTCGACTTCCTGGAAATATTCCACCGCCTCGACCCAGCGGCGCTTGTCCAGCCGATCGGCGCCGGTGGAGTAGAGCAGCTCGACCGGCCGCTCCTCGAAAGCCAGCTGGGGTTTCTTGGGCTTGCCCGCGCAGGCCGACAGGGCCAATGCGCAGGCGGCGGCCACCAGGATCGCCCGGGGGAATTTACTGACCACGGAGTTGCACCTCAAACGAGAGCCCCTTGAACGCCTCGCGCCCAGACGGCGCGCCTTGGCCCGGTTCTACACCAGCCGGGGCCCGGCGCAAACGCGAGCTTCGGCTGCGGATGCGGATGGGTCAGCCCGTCTGGGCCAGGTCCATGGTCAGCGGACGCAGGCGATAGGCCTGGGGCTGGGCCAGAAGCGCGCGGACCACCAGGTTGTTGAGGGCGTGGCCGGCGTAGATGCCCTCGAACCGGCCGAGGATGGGCGCGCCCAGCACATAGAGGTCGCCCACCGCGTCCAGCGCCTTGTGCCGCACGAATTCGTCGGGACGGCGCAGGCCTTCGGGATTGAGCAGCCGGTCGCCGTCGATCACCACGGCGTTTTCCAGCGAACCGCCCCGGGCCAGCCCGGCTTCGCGCAGGGCGTTGACCTCCTGCAGGAAGCCGAAGGTGCGGCAGTCGGCTAGTTCCCGGCGGAAGCTGGCTTCGGTGACGGCCAGGTCGACCCGCTGGCGGCCGATCACCGGCGTGGGGAAGGCGATTTCGAAGGCCATCTCGAACCGGTCGGCGGGCGACAGGCGGGCGATCTTGTCGCCGTCCACCACTTCGACGGTGTCGAGGATCTCGATGTACTGGCGCACGGCTTCCTGCCGGCGCCGGCCGGCGCGGTCGAGAAGCTGGACGAACGGCAGGGCCGAACCGTCCATGATCGGGATTTCCGGACCGTCGAGCTCGACGATCGCATTGTCGACGTCCAGCGCCGCCAGGGCGGCCATCAGGTGCTCGATGGTGGCGACGGTCACGCCGGCGTCGTTGACGATGACGGTGCACAGGCGGGTCTGGGTCACGGCCTCGGCGGTGGCGGGCACCCGGTTGTCGCCGTCCACGTCGGTGCGCACGAACACGATGCCCGTGCCCACCGGCGCCGGCCGGATCGACAGCCTGACGCGCTGGCCCGAATGGAGCCCGACGCCGGCGCAGATCGCCGGCCCCGCCAAGGTATGCTGGTAAGACAACGACAAGGCCCCAGGCCCTTTCCGCAAAACCCGCCGGCTCATCGAGCCGGCCACAACGCCCCAGTTATCCTTAAGCGTAGCTTTGCAGAGAACCAAAACACATCCTGTTTCGGAATGTTTCGGTGCTAAACCGTCGATTAATATACGTTAATTCGCCAGCCGCCGGAGGAAGGACGGGATGTTCAAATCCTCGCCCTCGTCGCCGCGCGGCTCCTCCGCCATCTGCGCCGAACTGGTGGTGCGGGCCTGGGCGACGGGCGCGGCGGCCGGGCGCGTGTCGCGGACCGATTCACGCGGCGCCGGAGCGGCCGGCGCCTCGTAGCGCGGACGTCCGCCGAACAGGCTGAGCCAGCCGCCCTTCTGCTGCCGGCGGTCGTCGTGGACCATCTCGGGGAACAGCGGCTCCTCCTCCGCGGCCCGCGCCGCGGCGGCGTAGCCGGGCTGCGGCGCGAGCGGCGCGGTCTTCAGCGGCGGCTCGTAGAGGTCGGGTTCGATCAGGTCGGGCTGGATGGCCGTGATCGGCATCGGCGCGCGCTCGGCCGGAGCTTCGAACATCCACGCCGGCTCCGGAGCCGGGGCGGCGGCCACGGGCGCCTCGAACAGCTCGGCTTCCTCGAACGCGGCGAGGGGCGTCGGCGCCGTTTCGATGACCGGTTCGGCGACCCTGGCCTGGCCGGCGTCGCCGAGGCGGCGCGGGGCCGGGCCCGTGGAGCGGACCGTGCGCGGCTCCATCGCAGCCATGGCCGAACCGTCCATGCCGGTGGCGACCACCGACACGCGGATCTTGCCGTCGAGGCTGGGATCGAAGGCGGCGCCGAAGATGATGTTGGCTTCCGGATCGACCTCCGCCGAGATGGCGTTGGCCGCCTCGTCGACTTCCAGCAGGGTCATGTCCAGGCCGCCGGTGACATTGACCAGCACGGCCTTGGCGCCCTTGAGCGAGATCTCGTCCAGCAGCGGATTGGCGATGGCGTTCTGGGCGGCCATCAGGGCGCGGTCCTCGCCGGTGGCCTCGCCGGTGCCCATCATCGCCTTGCCCATCTCGGTCATGACCGTGCGGACGTCGGCGAAATCGAGGTTGATCAGGCCCGGCAGCACCATCAGGTCGGTGATCGAGCGCACGCCCGAGTGCAGCACCTGGTCGGCCATGCCGAAGGCTTCGGCGAAGGTGGTCTTCTCGTTGGCGATGCGGAACAGGTTCTGGTTGGGGATGACGATCAGGGTGTCGACGTAGCGTTGCAGCTCGCTGATGCCCGCGTCGGCCAGCCGCATGCGGTGGCGGCCCTCGAACTGGAACGGCTTGGTGACCACGCCCACGGTCAGGATGCCGCGCTCGCGCGCGCATTTGGCGATGATCGGCGCGGCGCCGGTGCCGGTGCCGCCGCCCATGCCGGCGGTGATGAAGACCATGTGGGCGCCGTCCAGGTGCTCACCGATCTCGAGATTGGATTCCTCGGCGGCGGACATGCCGACCTCGGGGTGGGCGCCCGCGCCCAGCCCTTGCGTCACCTGCACGCCCAGCTGGATGCGCCGGTCCGTCTTGGCGAACTGGAGCTGCTGCGCGTCGGTGTTGGCGACGACGAACTCGACGCCCTCCAGACCCGCTTCGATCATGTTGTTGACGGCGTTGCCGCCCGCGCCGCCGATGCCGAACACGACGATCCGCGGCTTCAATTCCGTGGTTTTCGGCGCAGACAGATGAATAGCCATTTTGGACCCGTTCTCGGAACGCAGCCCGGCGACCCGCCCGCCGGACATCCCCACCAGGGTTAATGAAAAGCCACCAACCTTAATGGGCCGTTAAACCCATAGCCTGAGTCGTCCGGCCGCCCACCCGCGGGCACACTAATTTGTGGAGGATATCAGCAGCTTCGCCGTAAATCGTCGGCCGCCATTAATTAACGGCGGCCCGGCGCGCGCACGTGAATCACCGCGTAGCGGTCCGCATAGAGCCGCCGCCAGCCTGATTCTGCGTCCAGCCACCTTACCGCAGGCGCCGCGGGATCCAGCATGGTCCAGGCGATGCGGTCGTCCTGCAGGACGGCGTCGAGCGCGGCCCTCTCCTGCCCGGCCGCGGCGTCGTAGCGGGCGTTGAAGGCGTCGCCGTACATGTCGGTGCGGCCGTCGATGAAGGGACGGACGCCGTTGAAGATCAGGTAGCCGCCCAGGCCGTAGCTGTTGAACACCGGGCGCGCGCGCAGGTCGGCGGGGACCCGGGCCAGGGCGGCGACCGGGGAGACCCGCGCATCGCCGCGCACGATCGGCGCGGACACCCTGGCCGCGGCCAGCCCCAGTCCCAGGCAAACCGCCAGCGCCGCGG
>JAQGII010000144.1 GCA_028291305.1 Caulobacteraceae bacterium | reverse complement strand
GATGATGCAGGTGCCCAGCTTCAACGTGATCTACGCCGACCGCGACGGCCACATCCAGTACCTGTTCAACGGCCTCGTGCCCAAGAAGCCGGGACGCGACTTCAAGTTCTGGTCGGGCATCGTGCCGGGCGACCGGGCGAGCACGCTGTGGACCGGCTACCTCGACTATGACGCCCTGCCCAAGACCACCGATCCCCAGGTCGGCACGGTGCAGAATTCCAACGACCCGCCGTGGAACGCCGGCTGGCCCGCCATCCAGGACCCCAAGCCCTACGCCAACCAGATCGCGGCCGGCGCCGTCAGCCTGCGCATGGAGCGGGGCATCCGCATGCTGTCGGAGACCCCCAAGCTGACCTTCGACGACCTGGTCGCCAAGAAGTGGTCGACCCGGTCCGAACTGGCCGACCGCCTCATGCGGACCTGCAGGAAGCCGTGCAGCTGTACGGCACCGACCTGGCCAAGCAGGCGGCCGCGGTGCTGGCGCGCTGGGACCGCACCACCCAGGCGGGTAGCCGCGGCGCCCTGCTGTTCCTCGATTGGCTCGACCGTCCCGGAGCGGCCAGCGGCTACCTGCCCCAGGGGTGGGCGCGGCCCTACGACCTGGCCCATCCCCTGATCACGCCTTCGGGCCTGGCCGATCCCAAGGCCGCCGCCGCGGCGCTGGACGCCGCCGCCAAGGCCATGCTGGCCGCCCACGGCGCGCTCGACGCCCCGTGGGGCCAGAGCATGCGCATCAAGCTGGGCGACCAGGACCTGCCGGCCAACGGCGGGCCGGGGCGGCTGGGCATCTTCGACGTGCTGGATTTCGAGCCGCCCAAGGACGGGACCCGCACCGCCAACTTCGGCGGCACCTTCGTCGCCCTGGTCAGTTTCGATGGTCCATCCAAGGCCAAGGTGCTGCTATCCTACGGCAACGCGTCCCAGCCGGGGTCGCCGCACATCTCCGATCAGGCGCCGCTGCTGTCGCACCAGCAGCTGCGCGACGCCTGGCGCACCCGCGCGGATGTGGAAGCCAACCTTGAGGGCCGTGATGGCTTTTGACCGCGCGAACCTGCCCGAGTGATGGATCCAGCCCTCTTCGCCGGCTTCCTGGTGTTCGCCCTCGTCTCCTCGATCACCCCCGGCCCCAACAACCTGATGATGATGGCGTCGGGCGTGAACTACGGCGTCAAGCGCTCGATCCCGCACATGGCGGGCGTATGCCTGGGCTTCGGCGCGATGACCTTCGCCGTCGGCATCGGCCTGGCCGGCGTCTTCCGCACGGCCCCCTGGCTCTACGTCGTGCTGCGCTGGGGCGCGGCGGCCTACATCCTCTACCTGGCCTACAAGATGGCCACCGCCAAAGGGGTCGGCACCGCCGTCACCAGCGGCCGGCCGATGCATTTCCTGGCGGCCGTCGCCTTCCAGTGGGTCAATCCCAAGGCCTGGGTAATGGCGCTGGGCGCCATCACCACCTACGCCAAGCCCGAGCACCTGACCCGCGACGTGGTCATGATCGCCGTCACCTATGTGCTGATCAACATCCCCTGCAGCCTGGCCTGGACCGCCTCGGGCGTCGGCATCAAGCGCTTCCTCAAGCGGGGCGGGACGCTGCGCCTGTTCAACGGCGCGATGGCGGTGCTGCTGGTGCTATCCCTGTATCCCCTGGTCACCGAACCGCTGGGCCCTCCCAAACGGCCGCCGCCGGGCGTGATCATCGGAGCGCCGAGAGCCACCGGATGACCCGGACCAAGCATGTGATGGGCGCGGCCGAATGGGCCCTGCTCGTGCTGCTGTCGGTGGTCTGGGGCGGCTCCTTCTTCTTTTACAAGGTGCTGGTCCACACCCTGCCGCCGCTGACCGTGGTGCTGGGGCGGATGGCCATCGCCGCCGTGGCGCTGAACCTGTGGCTGCTGCTGCGCCGCGATCCGATCCGCGCCTCGCCGCGGGTATGGGCCGAGCTGATCGCCCTGGGGGCCATCAACAATGCCCTGCCCTTCTGCTGCTTCGCCTGGAGCGAGATCCGCATCTCCAGCGGCCTGGCCGCCATCCTCAACGCCACCACCCCGGTGTTCGGCGTCCTGGTGGGCGCGGCGCTGAAGACCGGCGCCCCGCTGACGCCCCTGCGCGGTCTGGCCGTGGTGTTCGGCTTTCTCGGCGTGATGGTGCTGATCGGTCCGACCGCGTTCAGCGGCGGCGCGGCGCTGACCAGCGAACTGGCCTGCCTGGTGGCCGCGATCGCCTACGCCTTCGGCGGCTTCTACGGCCGGCGCTTCGGCTATCTGGGGCCCCTCAAGGTGGCGGCGGGCCAGACCACGGGCGCCACCCTGGTGATGCTGCCGCTGGCCGCCGTGTTCGACCGTTTCTGGACCCTGCCCATGCCCGGGCCGCCGCTGTGGGGGGCGCTGCTGGGCATCTCCCTGGTGTCCACCGCCTTCGCCTACATCCTCTATTTCCAGCTGCTGCAGCGGGCCGATCCCACGGACCTGATGCTGGTCACCTTCCTGGTGCCGATCAGCGCCCTGCTGCTGGGCCTGCTGTTCCTGGGCGAGCCGGTCAAGCCGGCGGCATTCGGCGGCATGGCCATGATCGGCCTGAGCCTGGCGGCCATCGACGGCCGCATCCCCGCGCGCCTGCTGCGCCGCGCCAGGCCAACGACGCCATGACCGACGACGAGCTGGAGATCCTGCTGGCGCAGTTCCTGGCCCGGACCCTACCGGCGGCCGGCTGGACCCACCACGCCCATCTGCTGGTGGGGATGATGCTGGCGCGACGGTTGCCGCAGGCGCAGCTGCTGCCGACGCTGCGGGACGCGATCAGCGCCTACAATGTCGCCGCCGGCGGTAGCAACACCGACGAGGCCGGCTATCACGAGACCATCACCGCCTTCTATGCGGCGGTGCTGTGGGCTTTCACGCAGGCCACCCTCGACCGGCCGGCGTGCGAGGCCGCGCGCCGCCTGCTGGCCGGCCCGATCGCGGATCGCGGGATCGTGCTCAGCGCCTATGACGAACGGACCCTGAAATCCAAGGCCGCGCGCCTGGGCTACCGTCCGCCCGACCGGCCGGACTTCTCGCCCGAGCGGCTGGTGGCGGAGCACCTGGCCGATGCCGGCTGAGCCGCCCTTCACCATCCGCCTCGCCGAAGCCGCCGACATCGCGCGGCTGCGGCCGTTGATGCATGCCGCGATCGGCGAACTGCTGAGCCCCTTCCTGTCGCCGGACATGGTCGAGGCCTCGCGCGAGATCATGGGGCTGGACAGCCAGCTGATCGCCGACGGGACCTATTTCGTGGTCAGCAGCGGCGAGCAGGTGGTCGGCTGCGGCGGCTGGAGCCGCAGGGCCACCCTGTTCGGCGGCGACCACTCGGTGGGCCGCGACGCCGCCCTGCTCGACCCGGCCACGGAGCCTGCCCGCGTGCGGGCCATGTACACCCGGTCCGGCTGGGAGCGCCGCGGGATCGGCCGGCTGGTGCTGGCGACTTGCGAGGCGGCGGCGGCGGCCGAGCAGTTCCGGACCTGTGAACTGGCGGCCACGCTCGGCGGCGAACCCCTCTATCGCGCCTGCGGATACCGGCCGGTGGAGGCATTCGAAGCGGAGACCAGCGGCGGGCTCAGGATCCCCTTGATCAGGATGCGCAAGGTCCTGGGCCCCGCGCCGTAGCCCCGCCGCACAACGAAAATCGCCGGGCGCGTTCTGGCTGAACACGCCCGGCGATCATTTCTGGGACCGGCAGGCGGCCGGCGCCGCAGCGCCGCCCGCCCTCGTTGTCAGGACCGGGTCAGAAGCTGTAGGTCACCCGGCCGTAGTAGAAGCCGCCGTTGAAGCCGAAGGCGGAGAAGTTCGGGTAGACGCTGGAGGCATAGCTGGACGAGTTGGTGTTGAACTGCGCCTGGCGATAGGCCGCCGGGGTCTTCGTCGGATAGGTGTTGAGCAGGTTGTTGGCGCCCAGGCTGAACTTCACGCTTTGGATGACCTCGTAGGTGAGTTCGAGGTCGGTGATGCCCGCCTGGTTGTTCTTGAGCTGGGTATAGACGCCGGTCTGCGCGTTCTGGCCGTAGATGTAGGCCGAGCCGTAGAAGGATTCCCGCAGGTTGGCGCTGAACTTGCCGAGGGTCCAGAAGGCGCCGAAGGTCGCGCGGAACTTGGGCGTGCTATCCTCGATGGTCGAGACCGCAACCTGGTCGAGGATGACCGCGTTGGGCGACACGTTGGACGGCGGCTTGGCGATCTTGGTGATCTTGGTGTCGTTGTAGTTGGCGCTCAGCGAGTAGTCGACGTGGCCCCAGGCGCCGTAGTCCATGGGATAGGTCGCCACGAAGTCCGCCCCGTAGGTCTGCGTGTCGGCGCCGTTGACGAAGCTGACGATGCTGACGCTGGCGCTGGACACCTTGAAGATGTTCGGATCGATCGTCACGCCGCTGGCCGTCAGGGCGGTCAGCACCGACGGGGAGATGTCGTTCCGAGGCGTCGTGTTGTAGCCGTAGAAGTTCCCCGACTGCACGATGCGGTCGGTGATCTTCAGGGCGTAGCCGTCCAGGGTCATGGTCAGGCGCGGCAGGAAGTGGGTCACGATGCCGGCGCTGAAGTCGACCGACTTTTCCGGCTTCAGGCCGCTGATCCCCAGGAACTTGGCCCCCGCCGAATTGGGCGCGAACACGCCGGAGATCGACGTCGGGCCGACGTTGATGCCCGAGTAGAACTGCTCGGCCATGGTCGGGGCGCGGAAGCCGGTGTCGGCCGTGGCGCGCACGGCGATGACGTCGGTGAAGTCGTAACGGACCGTGCCCTTGTAGACGGTGGCGGCACCGAAGTCGGTGTAGTTTTCGTAGCGGATCGCGGCCTCGAGCTTGAGCTTGGCGACCGGCGTTGCGCTCACGTCGCCGTAGAACGCGTAGTTGGACCGCTGGTGGTAGCCGGCGTTCGACGGCGCGTAGCCGAAGAAGGACTGGGCCCCGGTCTTGTAGTAGGAGGCCGGATCGCCCGCCTTCAATTCGTAGGAGTCGATGCGGTATTCGGCGCCGCCGGCCACGGTCAGCGGCTCGGCCATCCCCACGTTGAACGAGTGGCTCAGGTCGAGGTTGTTGGTCCACTCGGTCGAGGTGAAGTCGCCGTCATGGAAGTTGGTCGGCGTCGATCCGGTGTCGGCGTACAGCGACGAGTTCGCCGAACCCAGCACATAGATCCGGTCGTAGTTGCGGCCGTAGGTCGAGGCCAGGTTCCAGGTGGTGTCGCTCACCGTGCCCTTGGCGCCCAGGGTGGTCGAATAGTCCGTCTCGCGGATGTTCTCCATGGGCGAGAAGCCGGCCGGGAACAGCGGCACGCCAGTCGAGCTCACCACCACGCTGGGCAGGCGGTAGTTCTCGTAGGCGCGGCCGGCCTTGTAGCCGGCCGAACCGAAGCTGTAGAGCTGCGTCTCGGGCGAGAGCTCGTAGCCGGCGTTGTAGAAGAAGGCGTCCAACTGGGTCTGGCCGTCGCCGCCGATGCGGTTCACGTACGGATAGTTGGGGAAGGTCGTCATCAGCGGGAAGCGCGGCAGGATGTTGGCGCTGATGTTGCCCGGAGTGCCGGTGTTGAGGACGCGCGGGTCCACGTCGCCGCGGAAGCTGGTGCCCTG
>JAQGII010000139.1 GCA_028291305.1 Caulobacteraceae bacterium | reverse complement strand
GGCCAAGGCCCTGCAGGGCGACAAGCGCACCTACCAGATGGACCCGGGCAATACCGAAGAGGCCTTGCGCGAAGTGGCGATGGACATCGCCGAGGGCGCGGACATGGTCATGGTCAAGCCGGGCATGCCCTATCTCGACATCGTCCGGCGCGTGGTCGAGGCCTTCGCCATGCCGACCTTCGCCTACCAGGTGTCCGGCGAGTATGCGATGCTGATGGCCGCCGCCCAGAACGGCTGGCTGGAGGAGGAGCGCGCCATCCTGGAGACGCTGACCAGCTTCAAGCGCGCCGGCTGCGCCGGGATCATCACGTACTTCGCGCCGCGGGCGGCGCGGTTGTTGGGATAGCTTCTGTGACTGCGTGCTCCCCCGCGAGCGCCAGCGGGGGAGGACGCTATCCGTAGGGCCTACCGCTCCAGCCGCGCCAGCAGGCTCGACGTATCCCAGCGCCGGCCGCCCATCGCCTGCACCTCGGCGTAGAACTGGTCCACCAGCGCGGTCAGCGGCAGGCTCGAGCCGTTGGTCCGCGCCTCGTCGAGCGTCAGCCCGAGATCCTTGCGCATCCAGTCGACGGCGAAGCCGAAGTCGAACCTGCCCTCGCTCATGGTCTTCCAGCGGTTGTCCATCTGCCACGACTGGGCGGCGCCCTTGGAGATGGCCTCCAGCACCAGCCCCTCGTCCAGCCCCGCGTGCTTGGCGAAGTGCAGTCCCTCGGCGATGCCCTGGACCACCCCGGCGATGCAGATCTGGTTGACCATCTTGGCCAGCTGGCCCGAGCCCGGACCGCCGATCCGCTTGATGGCCTTGGAATAGGCCTGCATCACCGGTTCGGCCCGGTCGAACGCCGCCTGGTCGCCGCCGGCCATCACCGTCAGCTGGCCGTTGACCGCCCCCGCCTGCCCGCCCGACACGGGGGCGTCGACGAAGGCGCGGCCGACCGCGGCGGCGGCTTCCGCGGCTTCGCGGGCCAGTTTGGCGGAGGCTGTGGTGTGGTCGATCACGACGCCGCCCTCGGCCATCGCCGGCAGGGCGTCCTCGACCACCCCGCGCACGTCGTCGTCGTTGCCGACGCAAAGCACCACGAATTCGCAGCCCTGCACCGCCTCGGCCACCGTGGCGCCCATCCGGCCGCCGTGCTGCCTGACCCAGTCCTGCGCCTTGGCCGGGGTGCGGTTGAACACCGACACCTCGTGGCCCGCCTTGGCCAGATGCCCGGCCATCGGGAAGCCCATCACGCCCAGACCGATGAAAGCCACTTTCATGTCCACGTCCTCAAACAAGGAAAACCACATCTTAACGTCCGCCGGCCAGATTGGCAGAGACCAGGGTCAATGCGCCGAGTCGGGCGCGGCAGAAGCGGGCCCCACAAGGCCAACAGGAACGGGACGGATGGCTTTCGGCAACGGCGACCGGCCGATCATCATCAAGAAGATCAAGAAAGCCGGCGGCGGCGCCCATCACGGCGGCGCCTGGAAGGTCGCCTACGCCGATTTCGTGACCGCCATGATGGCCTTCTTCCTGCTGATGTGGCTGATCAACACCACCTCGCCCGAGCAGAAGCGCGGCATCGCCGACTATTTCGCCCCGGCCAGCGTCTCGGCCTCGACCTCCGGCTCCGGCGGCATCCTGGCCGGCACCTCGCTGGGCGACCAGGGCGCCAAGGGCGAAGGCACGGTCAAGGTGGTCGAGCGGACCGCCCCCGAAGCCCCCAAGGACACGGTGCAGCAGGGCGCCAGCTCCCAGACGGCCGCCGACGCCGCCCTCAAGGACGCCATGGCCAAGCGCGAGGCCCAGGCCTTCCAGAGCGCGGCGGAATCGCTGCGCCAAGCCATGCAGAAGCTGCCCGAGCTGGCCGAGCTGTCGAAACAGATACTGATCGACCAGACCCCCGAAGGCCTGCGCATCCAGTTGATCGACCAGGAGGGCCGCTCGATGTTCGAAGCCGGCTCGGCCCGGCCCAACGACCGGGCGCGGGTGATGCTGCGGGCCGTCTCGCAGGTGGTCAACCAGCTGCCCAACCGCCTGACCATCGCCGGCCACACCAGCGCCAGCGACGACGGCTCCAAGCCCGCCACCGACTGGCAATTGTCGGCCTCCCGCGCCGACGCCGCGCGCGCCATCCTGCAGAATTCGGGCGTGGGCGCCGACCGCGTCTACCAGGTATCGGGCAAGGCCGACTCCGATCCGCTCTACCCGGACGACCCCACTCTTGCGGGGAATCGTCGCATCGCGCTGGTTCTGTTGCGCGAAGCGCCCGTTTTACCGCCTAATCCGTGACGGAATGAGTGATTCCGGGGGCCAGGCATCTTGCGAAGCTCCCGGCGGATGAGCACTAATTTATATACGGGGCCGATGAGTCCCGAGCCACTGATACAGAGCGTTCAGGACCCCGTCGTCCCGTGACTCAGCACTTCGCGCCGCGGCAGCTCAGGTTCTTCCTCACGGCCCCTTCGCCGTGCCCCTACCTGCCCGGCCGCGAAGAGCGCAAGGTGTTCGCCCACCTGCCCCTGTCCGACGGCCCCGGCGTCAACGACGCCCTGACCCAGGTGGGCTTCCGCCGCTCGCAGAACATCGCCTACCGGCCCGCCTGCGAGGCGTGCGACGCCTGCATCTCGGCGCGCATCCCGGCCGCCGACTATCCCTTCTCGCGCTCGCAGCGCCGGGTGCTGGACAGGAACGGCGACCTGTCGCGGCATCTGGTGGAGGCCGAGGCGACGATGGAGCAGTTCGACCTGCTGCGCCGCTACCTGCTGGCCCGCCACGCCCAGGGCGGCATGGCCGACATGACCTGGCCCGACTATGTGGCGATGGTCGAGGACACCGCCGTCCGCACCCACCTGATCGAATACCGCCTGCCGTCGGGCGACCGCGGCCCGGGCGACCTGGTGGCCTGCGTCCTGGTGGACATCCTCGGGGACGGGCTGTCGCTGGTGTACAGCTTCTACGAGCCGCTGATGGCCAAGCGCAGCCTCGGCTCCTTCGTCATCCTCGACCACGTGGTCCAGGCGCGGCTGGCCGAACTGGCCTATGTCTACCTCGGCTACTGGGTGCCCGGCAGCACCAAGATGGACTACAAGGTCCGCTACCGGCCCATAGAAGTGCTCAAGCCCGGCGGCTGGGTGCGAATCAGCGCGGGCGATTAGCTTACCTGCGGGGCGTCGCCTCCGGTCGCAGAGGCAGCATGACCACCATCCACGACCTGATGTTCGGCCCGACGATCGAGGACCGCGCCTGCGGCGACTGCGTCGCCTGCTGCCAGGTGCTGAACATCGACCAGCCCGATCTGAAGAAGCCGGAAGGCCAGCTGTGCCCCCACTGCACCGGCGCCGGCTGCGGCATCTACGAGACCCGCCCGCAGGTCTGCCGCAGCTGGAACTGCGCCTGGAAGCGCATCGCCACCATGCCGCCCGAGACCCGCCCGGACGCCATGGGCGTGCTGTTCACGGTCGACCGGCATTCGCCGCCGCGCAACCTGTTCGAGAACCTCTACATCATCGCCGTGGCCACCGGCGACGAGGCGGCGCTGGACAGCCGCAATACCCGCGACGCCATCCGCATGTTCGCCGAGGGGCCCCTGCCGATCTTCGTCTCGTTCGGCGGCATGAAGACCCTGGTGCACCCCGAGCCGAACCTCGCCGACGCCATCCTGCATCCCGAAGCCACCTTCGACAGGACCCTGGTGGAGCCCGGCCGGGAGTGGCTGAAACGCTATGCTCCCTTCGCCCGCGCCGGCTCGGGCGAGGCGGCGATGCTGCCGCCCGGCATCTGACGACTTGCCAGAACGCCGGTTTGCCCTTCACATCGCCGTGAAGCGCCGCCGCCAAACCAAGCGGCGCGGAGGAAAACCCCATGACCAAAGCCCTGATCCTCGCCCTTGCCGCGCTCGCCGTCGCCGGCGCCGCCTCGGCCCAGCCGCCCCCGGGACCCCCGCCGCCGCCGCGC
>JAQGII010000133.1 GCA_028291305.1 Caulobacteraceae bacterium | reverse complement strand
GCCGCCCATCAGGCGCAGGCGGACGATCTCATACCCGGCGGCCTCGGCCACGGGGTCGAGCAGGTCGATCAGGCTGCGGTCTTCGGGGGTCTTGCCGCGCATTCCCAATTCGCTTGGCCAAAAATCCAACAAAAAAGCGGCGGGCCGGGGGGCCGCCGCTCGAAAGCGCTATCCAGCGCAAACGATCGATGTGGGACCTATATAGCGGACGGCGAAGGGTTTGTCAGCCCCAACCGCGCGATCGCCGGCGCCTACCGGCCGCCGGGCGAGGCCGCCGGGGCCCTGGCCGCGAACGCGGCGCGCGCGCCGGCCACCATCAAGGCCAGCTCCCGCTGGGTGAAGGGCTTGGCCAGCCGGGGCAGGGTCGGGTCCGCGTCCGGCGGCAGTTCGGCGTAGCCGGTGGCCAGGATCAGCGGCAGGTCGGGCCGGCCGGCCTTGATCACCCCGGCCAGCTCCAGGCCGGTCATCTCGGGCATGGCGTGGTCGGAGATGACCAGGTCGATGGCCGGGTCGCGGACCACGATCTCCAGCGCCTCGGCGCCCGAGGCCGCCTGGGCCACGGTGTGGCCGAGATCCTCCAGCATCGCCGCGGTGTTGGCCAGCACCAGGGGGTCGTCGTCGACCACCAGGATCACCATCGGCGCGACGGCGACAGGCCCCTGCTCCGGCGCGGGGCGGGGGCGGCTTTCCTCCTCGGTCGCCGGCAGCCAGATCTCCGCCGTCGTGCCTTCGTCGACCCGGCTGCTCAGGATCAACCGGCCGCCGGACTGCTCCGCCAGGCCGTGCACCATCGACAATCCCAGGCCGGTCCCCTTGCCCACGCCCTTGGTGGTGAAGAAGGGCTCCATGGCGCGCGACAGCATCACCTCGTCCATCCCCTTGCCGGTGTCGACCACGCTGAGGCAGACGTATCGCACGCCGTCGACCGCCTCCTCGCGGGCGGTCACGGCGAGTGTCCCGCCGCCGGGCATGGCGTCGCGCGCATTGACCACCAGGTTGAGCAGCGCCGCCTCCAACTGGTTGGCGTCGGTGCGGGCCCTGGGCAGCGCGGCCGGGAACTGGATCTTGACGCGGATCGTCGGGCCGATCGAACGCTCGATCAGCCCGATCATGCCCTCGACCAGCTTGGAGACGTCGATCGGCTCGGGCGTGAGCTCCTGCCGGCGGGCGAACGCCAGCATGCGCTGGGTCAGCGACGCCCCGCGCTGGACCCCCTGCATGGCGTTGTCGTGCAGGCCCAGCGCCTTGCGGTCGTCGGGCAGGTATTTCCTGAGCAGCTCGAGGCTGCCGGAGATGGCGGTCAGCAGGTTGTTGAAGTCGTGGGCGATGCCGCCGGTCAGCTGGCCGATGGATTCCAGCTTCTGCGATTGGAACAGCGCATGCTGCGCGGCCTCCAGGGCCCGCTGCGCCTCCATGCGCTCGGTGATGTCGCGGGTGATCTTGGCGAAGCCCAGCAGCCGGCCGTCGTCGTCGCGGATGGCGTCGATCACGACGTGGGCCCAGAACCGGCCGCCGTCCTTGCGCACGCGCCAGCCCTCTTTTTCGAAGCGGCCCTCGCGGGTCGCCGCCGCCAGGGCCTGTTCGGGGACGCCGCGGCGCCGGTCGTCCTCGGTGTAGAAGCGGGAGAAGTGCTGGCCGACGATCTCCTCGGCCCTGTAGCCCTTGAACCGCTGCGCCCCCGCGTTCCAGCTGGCGACGTGGCCGCCCGGGTCCAGCATGTAGATGGCGTAGTCGGCCACCCCCTGCACCAGCAGCCTGAACTGTTCTTCGCTGGCGCGCAGGGCCTGCTCGGCCGCCCTGCGTTCGGTCAGGTCGCGGGTGACCTTGGCGAAGCCGATCACCTCGCCGTCGTCGTCGCGGATGGCCTCGATCACGACGTGGGCCCAGAACCGGCCGCCGTCCTTGCGCACGCGCCAGCCTTCCTGCTCGAAGCGCCCTTGCGCCGCAGCTTCGCTCAAGGCGCGTTCCGGCAGCCCCGTCGCCCGGTCTTCCTCGGTATAGAAGCGGGAGAAGTGCTCGCCGATGATCTCGCGGGGCTCATAGCCCTTGAACCGCTGCGCTCCGGCGTTCCAGCTGGCGACGCGCCCCTGGCGGTCGAGCATGTAGATCGCATAGTCGGTGATGGCGTCGACGAGCAGCCGGTAGCGAGCGCCGTCGGCTTCGGGCAAGCCCTTGGCAGGTTTCAACTGGGTCCACACCGGCAAGGCAACGCTGCCCGGCATGATCGGTTCCCCCATGACGGCGTTCAGCTCAGCGGCGCACGAAGTCGAGGAATACCGGCGCGCAGTCGCCGAGCTTCTTTTCCTCATAGCGCGTGGTCACATGGTCGGCCGGCGGCCTGCGCCAGTCGTCGGCGCGCTCGGCGGTCCAGGCGAAGGCGGGATCGGCCAGCACCCGCTCCAGGGTCCAGTCGGCGTAGTCGGCCCAGTCGGTGGCGAAGCGCAGGACGCCGCCCGGCTTCAGCAGCCGGGCCAGCTCGGCCACCGTCCCGCCCTGGATCAGGCGGCGCTTGTGGTGGCGGGTCTTGGGCCAGGGGTCGGGGAACAGGATGAAGGCCCGGTCCAGGCCGGCGTCCGGCAGGACCGCCATCAGGTCGCGCGCGTCGCCGTGGTGCAGGCGCACATTGCCGACGCCCTGCTCCTGGATGTGGCGCACGGCGCTGGCCACGCCGTTGAGGAAGGGCTCCGCCCCCAGGATCAGCGCGTCGGGCCGCCGCCCCGCCTGGGCCGCCATATGCTCACCCCCGCCGAAGCCGATCTCCAGCCACACCTCGGCGGCGTCGGGTTTCAGCGCCCGGGGGTCGAGCGGCCCGCCGATGTCGAGCGCCATCGCGGGCAGCAGGCTGTCCATCAGCCCCGCCTGCCGCGCCTTGATCGGCCGCGACTTGATCCGGCCGTAGGACCGCAGCGGGCCGAACGGCTTCTGGCCGAGGGAATCGCTCATTGGAAACACCCGCCTCTCGCCCGCGATGGGGGAGCGGTTGGAGAGGGGGTGCGTGCACGACGCTCGACGAACGCGCGCAGGAGGGACCGCCTCATCGGGTCATCGGGAAGGGGCTGAGAAAACACCTCCATCCCCTACCCCTTCCCCCATCGAGGGGGAAGGGAGGCGGATCATCGGCGCGGGATGTCTCCGGATGCGGTGGACCAGACTGACGGCTATTCCACCGTCACCGACTTGGCCAGGTTGCGCGGCTGGTCGACGTCGGCGCCCTTCTGCACGGCCACATGGTAGGCCAGCAGCTGGATCGGGGCCGACATCACCAGGGGCGCGATCAGCGGGTCGCAGGACGGGGCGGTCATCACCACCCGGGCGCCCGTCGGGGCGTGCCGCGCGCCGTCCGGATCGGTGATGAACACCACCTGGCCGCCGCGGGCCATCACCTCGCTCATGTTCGAGGCCGACTTCTCGTAATAGCTGTCGAAGGGCGCCAGGATGATGATCGGCGTCTGCTCGTCCACCAGGGCGATCGGGCCATGCTTGAGCTCGCCGGCGGCGTAGCCCTCGGCGTGGATGTAGCTGATCTCCTTCAGCTTCAGCGCGCCTTCCAGGGCCAGGGCCGACATCGGCCCCCGGCCCAGGTAGAGGACGTCGCGGGCCTTGGCGATCTCCACGGCGACGCCGCGCACCGCCTCCTCCAGCTGGATCGACTCGGCGATCAGCCTCGGGGCCTCCAGCAGCACCCGGACCAGGCGCTCCTCCTCGGCGGCGTCGATGCGGCCGCGGGCGCGGGCTGCGGCCACGGCGATGGCGGTCAGCACGCTGACCTGGGCGGTGAAGGCCTTGGTCGAGGCCACGCCGATCTCGGGGCCGCAGTGGATCGGCCACACCACGTCGACCTCGCGGGCCATGGTCGATTCCGTGGCGTTGACCACCGCGGCGCTCTTCATGCCCTTGGCCTGGCAGTAGCGCAGCGCCGCCAGGGTGTCGGCCGTCTCGCCCGACTGCGACATGGCGATGGCCAGGGACGACGGCCGCAGCGACGGTTCGCGGTAGCGGAATTCCGAGGCCACCTCCACGTCCACCGGCAGGTCGGCGTATTTCTCGATCAGGTACTTGCCGATCACGCCGGCGATGTAGGAGGTGCCGCAGGCCACGATCTGGATCCGCTCCAGGGACGCCCAGTCCACGTTGCCGGGCACCATGGTGCGGGCGCTGAGCGGGTCGACATAGGCGGCGATGGTGCGCTGGCACCCCTCCGGCTGGTCGTGAATCTCCTTCTCCATGAAGTGGCGGTAGTTGCCCTTCTCCATCAGCGCGGCCGACGAGGCGACGATCTTGACCGGCCGGTCCGCCGGACGGCCGGCGCTGTCGAACACCCGCGCCCCGGCGTGGTCGACGGCCGCATAGTCGCCGTCCTCCAGGTAGAGGACCCGGTTGGTGAAGGGGCCGACGGCCAGGGCGTCCGAGCCGATGAACATCTCCCCGTCGCCATAGCCGACCACCAGGGGCGGCCCGTTGCGGGCGCCGAAGATCATCTCCTTTTCGCCGCCGATCAGCACGCACAGGGCGTAGGCGCCGCTGAGCCGGTCGAGCGCCGCCTTGAAGGCGTCCAGCGGCTCCAGCCCGTCCGCCAGGTTCTGGTCGATCAGGTGGGCGACGACCTCGGTGTCGGTGTCGCTGGAGAAGACGCG
>JAQGII010000118.1 GCA_028291305.1 Caulobacteraceae bacterium | reverse complement strand
CTGACGCGAGCGCGGCCCCGCCGCCGGCCTTATTTCGCCGCCGGCAGGTTTTCGCGCTCGAAGGTGATGGTCTTGATCCGCGCGTCCAGGCCGCGGATCACCTCGGCGGTCAGGTCCCCGCCCATGTTGCCGCCCAGCACCGTGTTGCGGTCGAACACCAGCCCGCAGCCGTGCGCCTTGTAGACCGGGGCGATCGCCGCCTGCTCCTCCACCCCGATCCGCGTCAGGGCCTTTTCCCGGGTCGCCTCGATCTCGCGCGAGCGCAGCGTCGCCTTGGCCTGCAGCGCCTGGGCGCGGGTGGTGAGGGAGGCCTGCTTGGCCGCCTTGTCGGCCGGCTTCAGCTTGGAGCCCGGAGCGTTCAAGGCCGCGTTTTCGGCTTCCAGCGCCTTGCGGTCGGCGTCGACCTCGGCCTGGGCCTGGTCGGACAGCTGCTTTAGGCGCTGGGTGGCGGCGACGCCGACCTGGGCGTTGGCGAACACCGCCTGCTGCGACAACAGGCAGACGCCGGGGAGCAGCGGCCCGCCCAGCGGGCCGGACGCCGGGGGCGGGGCGGGAACGGGAGCGGCTTGCTGCGCCAGGGCCGGCGCGGCGCACAGCGCCAGGATGCCGACGGCGAGGAGGATGCGGGACATGGGATTTCCTTGTTGACGGGGGTCGCAGCCGCGCCACGCGGCCGCGCAGACATCTCCGACGCGTTGGAGCGATCCGCTGAGGGCTTGGGCGCAAGGCCTACCGCCGAAGCCCCGGCCGTTCAACACGCCCGCGCGCGCCGCGGGTCAGAAGCCCCGTTTTCCGCGTTTGGTTTACAAATAGCGGGGCAAGATCATGACTTGGCTGAACGCCAAGCCCGCCCTAACCGATCAGCCGGGCGGCGGGCGCGCCGGCCGGATGGCGCGGCGGCGCTCGAGGCTGGCCGCCGGCCACAGACTGGCGGTGTCGTAGTAGGCCTCGAAGGCGGGCGTATCGTCGGGCAGCCGGACCCAGGCCAGCTTGGAGCGCGTGAAGATGTGCACGTCGGGCGTCAGGGCGTCAGGCCGGTCCAGCGTGCCCAACCGCACGAAGCGCAAGGCGGCGCGACGGCCGTAGTCGCTCCACACCGCGACGCCGCAGGCCGGGCAGCGATAGACCTCGTGCGGATGGCCGCTGTCGGTGGGCATCGCGTAGGGCCGGGTTTCGCCGGACAGGACCTCGATCCGGTCGGTCTCGATCAGGCCGTTGATGACGAAGGCGCTGCCGGTCTGGCGCTGGCAGTCCAGGCAGTGGCAGCAGTGCACGAACATGGGCGCCGACTTGAGTCGGTAGCGCACGGCCCCGCAGGCGCAGCCGCCGGTCAACTCCCCGCTCATCGCTTCCTCCGCGGCTGGTCAGCCGCCGGATGATAGGTCCGCTTGACGTGGCCCTTCAACTGCTCGGGATAGAAGTAAACCTCGCGCAGGGCGCCGGAAGCGTAGCGGCCGGCCTGATCGGCGAAGTGCGAGGACGACGGATCGCCGCTCTCTCCGCCGGCGGTGACGACTTTGAGGCCTCAACGCTCCGCCAGGTGATCGACCAGCAGGCGCCAGCCGCGACCGGTATTGCGCCATACGCGCACATAGTAGCCCTGCTGCATCCCCGCGGGCGTCTGCCAGCGCGCCTTGCCATAGGCGTAACCCAGCACCCCGTCGGCCGAGACCGCGCCGCTGAGGAGCTGGGCTTCCAGGATGGCCGGCGCGTCGTCGATCAGCTTCAGCGCCCTGCGTCGGCCCCAGGCCACCGGCCGGTTGGTGCGGACCACCAGGGCCTCGTCCTCCAGCCGCGAGGCGTAGGCGCCCGACGGGCCGTTGGAGAGGTCGGCGTCCAGCGACGCGTCGGCTTCGCGCAGGCCCTGGCTCTGGTCGGGCCTGGCCAGCGGGTCGGTGGCGATGACGGTCAGGGGCTGCGGCGGCGCTTCGAAGACGGCGGCAGGCATGTCGACCCCGTGGTCCAGGGCGAACATCCACGACCCGTCCGGCGCGCGCTTCCAGATGGTCAGGTAGAAGCCGCCGCTGGACTTGCCGGCGGCTCTATAGAGCGAGGGGCCGAGGCTGAAGGCCAGGTCGCCGGACGGGGCGACGCCGATATATTGCGGCCGCCACGCCAGCTGCCCCGGCGAGCGGGTGGTCTGCAGATAGGGTGCGGCGGGGGTGGGGTCGGGCAGGAACATCACCGCGGCCGGTCCGGCGTACTTGCGGAAGCCCGGACCGATGCCGACCTGGGCGACCGTCTGGGCAAAGGCCAGCTCGGTCTGCTCGACCTGGCGGGCGGCCGCCTGTTGCGGCAGGGGCGCGACAGCCGCCGGCTCCACGGCATGGGCGGACGCGGCCGAGACCACGGCGAGAGCGATCACGGCCAGCGACAACGGCAGAGCCGCCCACTTCCGTCCTCCCACCCCTGTGGTCACCCGATGCTGCTCCTGCGAGTCGTTGTCGCCAGAAGCTAGTGCATCGCCCGTGCTATGCACAGAAAGTTGAGCCCGCGGCGGCCCCAGTGCGTCCTTCTCGGTTTTTTCATGTTGAGAATCAGGATGTTCTGTCCTCGGGGCTACGCAACATGGAGACAGCGCCGTGTCCGAAGTGACCTTCGTTTCATTCGTTCCCAAGTCCAAGACCGCCAAGCTGCGCCGCACGCTGCAGACGGAAGACACCGGCGCCATCAAGTGGCGCGAGCAGAAGACCCTGTTCGGCAGCGAATTCTATTTCTCAGGTCCCGCCGCCCTCGCGCGCCGCACCCATGAGTATGTGACCTACTGGCTGGCGCTGCGCTGACCTCCGGCCTGGCGGATCGCCGGGGATGAACCCGGCAGCGGGGCTCGCGCGTTGAGCCGCCATGGCCGATGGCGCCTCGATAGAGTTTCGCACGGCGCCTGGCGCGCCGATGGCCCTGACCATCGTGGTGCAGGATGACGGCCCGGGCCGCGTCTTCACCCTGGCGGACGACGCCCGCCGGCAAATCTACCGACTGCCCGACCGGCGGCAGGCCAGCTACCTGGACGCCTTCGCCGACTGGGCGCGCGACTGGGGATGCCGGGCTCCACTCAGCCGCAGCGAAGCGCCCCCACCCTCCTTCGAAGCGCCGCTGCGACCGCTGCTGACGCGCCCGGTCTCGCCGCGCATCCTGTACGGCTACGGCGATCCCTGCGTGACTCGCGCCGTCGATCCGGCGACCGGCCGGCCGACCTACTACCTGCTGGTCAGCTCCAACGACGCCCCCGATGCCTTCCCCATCCTGAAGTCTGAGGACCTGGCGCAGTGGCGCCTGGCCGGTTTCGTCTTCGCCGAGGGCGGCGCCCCCGGCTGGACCCTGACCGGCGAGGGCCGGGCCGACTTCTGGGCCCCGGAGATGCACCGGGTGGGCGATGAGTACTGGGTGTGTTTCACCGCGCGGCGCCAGGACCGCTCCCTGGCCATCGGCATCGCGCGCTCGGCATCGCCCGAAGGCCCCTTCACCGCCGGCCCGGCGCCCGTCCTCGGCGACGGCGTCATCGACGCCCACATCCTGCTGGATCGCGACGGCGCCCCGCTGTTGTTCTGGAAGGAGGACGCCAATGGCCTCTGGCCGCCGCTGCTGGCCGAACTGCTGCACGGGCGGGGCGACCTGATCGCAAGCCTGTTCCCCGCCGCGCCGGACGCGCGCACCGCCGCCTTACTGGCGGCCCTGTGGCCGTGGACGCGGACCATCGAGCCGATGGAGCAGTTCTTCGTGCTGCAGCCGCTGATCGAAGCGGTGACCGAGGACTTCGCGGCGTTCGGCGACCGCATGCGGGCGGCCATCGGCCGGGAGCCGGCCCTGGCCCCGGCGGCGTGGCCGATCCTGGCGGCGATGAAGACGCGGGTGCACGCCCAGCGCCTCCGCGCCGACGGCCAGAACCTCGTCGGCGACCGTCGCCTGATCGTGGAGAACGACCAGACCTGGGAGGCGCACCTGATCGAAGGCGTCTGGGTTACCGAACACGCCGGTCGCTACTACCTGTTCTACTCGGGCAACGACTTCTCCACCCACCACTACGGGATCGGCGCGGCGGTCGCGGACGCCCCTCTGGGCCCCTATCGCAAGCTCGATCCCCTGCTGCGCTCCACGCGCGAATGGTCGGGACCCGGCCACCCCTCCGTGGCGCCGGGGCCGGACGGCGCGCCAATGCTTTTCCTGCACGCCTTCATGCCGGGACAGGTCGGCTACAAGGCCTTCCGCGCCCTGCTCTGCGCGCGCCTGGCCTTCGGATCGGACGGTCCGCGCCTGGTCTAAAGCTCTGATCTAGGTCAGGTCAGGCCGGCGGCCTCTTGAAGCCGATGCACATGGTCACGCTGTCCCAGCCGACCGTGAAGCTGGTGGACTGGGATTTGACGGGTAGCCTGGTTTCCTGTCTGGCCTCGCTGTGGTGGGCGAGATCGGACTCCGTAGCGGCGGCGATCTGGGCGGCCGCATGCGCGGCCAGCACTTGGCTGACGGTCAGATGGGGATGTTCCGCCAGATCGTTCACGGCCGCTGCTCCTCCGATAAGCTTGCCATGGATAACTGTAGGGCTCGCCCCGATGTTCCCAGGCCGCCAGCGGCCGGGATCAGGGGGCGCCGGGGCCTGCATCGTCGCCGTCGGCCGTCCACGGCCCCCTGTGCCGCGCGCTGACCAGGACCAGCAGGCCGAGGGCCAGCGGCGTCAGGTAGTAGAACAGGCGGAAGCCGAGGAAGGCGGCGGCAAGGTTGGTCCGGTCGACCCCCGGCAGCAGCTGCAGCATGACCGTCTCGAACACCCCGGCGCCGCCCGGAACTCCCGACAGCAGCCCGGCCATGATGCTGGTCACATAGGCGCTGAGCAGGTCGGAGAAGTGCGGCGCGTTGCGGCCCAGCAGCAGCCAGAACACCACCGCCCCCAGGACCAGGTCGGCGGCGCCGAACAGGATCTGCACCAACGTCAGTCCGGGGCGGGGCGGCTTGAACTCGAACTTGAAGATGCGCAGCCTGGACGGGGCCAGGGCCCCGGCGGTGGCGTAGAGCGCCAGCCCGACCCACATCAGCCCGCCCACCAGGCGGCCGATGAAGGGCTCCAGGTGCAGCTGCTGGTAGACCATGTCGGAGGCGTGCAGCAGCAGTCCTCCGGCCAGGGCCAGCACCCCCAGGGCGAAGGTGATCGTGCCGTAGGCGGTGACCTGCGCCACCTTACCCAGGCCCACGCCCCAGCTGCGGTAGGAATTGGCCCGCAGGGCGCCGCCCACCAGGAAGCCGAACCCCAGGGTATTGGCCAGGGCGAAGGCGACGAAGGCGTTGCGCAGCCCGGTCAGCAACGGCACCTTTACCCCCGCCCAGCGCAGGGCGATCTGCTCGTTGACGGCCAGCAGCAGGTAGACGAACAGCGACAGGATCACCGCCGCCAGGGCCCGGCCGGGGCCCCACAGGACGATGGCGTGGCGCACGGCGTTGGGATTGATGCCGTGCAGTTCGCGCCACAGCACCCAAGCCGCCACCGCCAGCAACAGCAGCGGCAGGACGCGGAACAGGGCCTTGAGCGAGGGGCGAGCCATTCGGAATCCACAAACCCGTTCGGTCCAGAAGGGCTGGAGCCGGGCCGGGTTCCGAACAGACTGAGCCTGCCGGTCGGCCGCGCCCCTCCCAAAGGCGAGGGCACGCTTGTCGCAGAACGATCCGGCAAAGCATAGGGCCGTCTGCCGCCGCGCGCTGCCGCCGCGCGGGACCGCAGGCGGGGTCTGGCCCCGGCGTCTGGCCCTCCCGAATCTTGGCGCCGACCGGACATAAGCCCGCCCTAAACCTGCGGTTCCCTCCCCGCAACTTTTACGGGTGGGCTGCAAGGAACAACGCACGTGAATTCGACCAAACGCAAAACTCTGATCGGCTGGGGCCTCGGGGCCCTGGCGGTGGCCCTGTCGGGCGCAGCGATCTATGCGACCCAGGCGGGCGCCGCCACGGAGAGCCCGGTGAACCCTCCCGTCGCCGCGACGCCGTCGGCGCCGGTGTCCTTCGCCGACATTGTCGAACGGGTCGCCCCGGCGGTGGTGTCCGTCGACGTGGAAACCAAGATGGGGCCGCGCCAGGCGGCCTTCACCCAGGGCCGGGCCCCGGGCGCCGACGAGGGCGACGGCGAGGGCCCGGCCCTGCCGTTCGGCTTCGCCCTGCCCGGCCAGGGCCGCGGCGGCCAGGCCGCACCACAGGAGGCGGAGCCCCAATCGGGCACCGGCTCCGGCTTCTTCATCTCGCAGGACGGCTACATCGTCACCAACAACCACGTGGTGGAAGGCGCGACCAAGATCACCGTGCGCACCAACGACGAGCGCTCGCTCACCGCCAAACTGATAGGCCGCGACCCGGCCACCGACCTGGCGGTGATCAAGGTCGAGGGCGCCAAGTTCCCCTATGTGAGCTTCGAGGATAAGGGCAAGCCGCGGGTCGGCGACTGGGTGGTGGCGGTGGGCAACCCCTTCAACCTGGGCGGCACGGCCACGGCCGGCATCGTCTCGGCCCTGGCCCGGCCCAACATCTCCGGCTCCAGCTACGTCGATTACATGCAGATCGACGCGCCCATCAACCGGGGCAACTCCGGCGGGCCGTCCTTCGACCTCAATGGCCGAGTGGTGGGGGTCAACAGCGCCATCTTCTCGCCCTCCGGCGGCTCGGTGGGCATCGGCTTCGCCATTCCGGCCGAGGTGGCCGACCAGGTGACCAAGACGTTGATCGGCGGCCACGCCATCGAGCGCGGCTACATCGGC
>JAQGII010000117.1 GCA_028291305.1 Caulobacteraceae bacterium | reverse complement strand
CCTGCGGCGCGGCCGGCGCGCGGGCGGATATGGCGGGCCTGGGCGGCGGCCTCTGGCCCTCGGCCAGCCGGTCGACGGGCGTCTCCAGCAGCACGGCGTCGGCGCCCGCGTCGCTCCAGAAGGCCAGCAGGCTTTCCAAGGCGCGGGGGTCCAGGGCGAGATTGTCGGAGGAAGCGGTGCTCACGGGGTCCATATAGGCTGATGGAGCGGGTTTTTCTTGACCCCTCCGCCGCCAGCTTCGGATAAACCGGCGCGGCGTTCAATGCCGCGGAGATTCAAAGACCATGACCGACGCGTCGGAAGCCCCCGCCAGAGAGGCCATGGACTATGACGTGGTCATCGTCGGCGCCGGTCCGGCGGGCCTGGGCGCCGCCATCCGCCTGAAGCAGCTGGCCGCCGCGGCGGGCGCGGAGGTCTCGGTCGCGGTCCTGGAAAAAGGCTCCGAAGTCGGCGCCCATATCCTGTCGGGCGCGGTGATCGATCCGCGCGCCCTGGACGAGCTGTTCCCGGATTGGAAGACGCTGGGCGCGCCCCTGGAGACGGCCGTCACCGAGGACCGCTACCTGCTGCTCGGCCCGAAGGGCGAGCTGGACCTGTCGCGGCTGCCCAAGCCGGACTTCATGTCCAACCACGGCGCCTACATCGCCTCGCTGGCCAACCTCTGCCGCTGGCTGGCCGAGCAGGCCGAGGCGCTGGGGGTCGAGGTCTATCCCGGCTTCGCCGCCTCGCAGGCCCTCTACAACGAAGACGGCGCCCTGCGCGGCGTGGTCGCGGGCGTGGCGGGGGTGGCCAAGGACGGCTCGCCCAGGGCCGACTATCAACCCGGCATGGAGCTGAACGGCCGCTATGTGCTGATCGCCGAGGGCGCGCGCGGCTCGCTGGCCAAGGAGATCCAGGCCCGGTTCGACCTTTGCGCCGGCAGCGAGCCGCAGAAGTACGGCCTGGGCGTCAAGGAGCTGTGGCAGGTGCCCGCCGAGACGCATCGTCCGGGCCTGGTGCAGCACAGCTTCGGCTGGCCGCTGACCAACGACATCGGCGGCGGCTCCTTCGTCTACCACTTCGGCGACCGCTATGTGGCGGTGGGCCTGGTGGTGCACCTGAACTACGCCAATCCCTACCTGTCGCCGTTCGACGAGTTCCAGCGGCTCAAGCACCATCCGGCGATCCGCCGGCACCTGGAGGGCGGCAAGCGCATCTCCTACGGCGCGCGGGCGATCACCGAAGGCGGCTTCCAGTCGGTGCCCAAGCTGGTCTTTCCCGGGGGGGGCCTGATCGGCTGTTCGGCGGGGTTCGTGAACCTGCCCCGCATCAAGGGCAGCCACAACGCCATGAAGACCGGCATGCTGGCGGCCGAGGCGGCGTTCGAGGCCCTGCAGGCCGGGCGCGGCGGAGATGAACTGACCGCCTACCAGGCCGCCTACGAGGCCTCCTGGGTCTACAAGGACCTGAAGATGGTCAGGAACGCCAAGCCCCTGTGGTCGCGCTACGGCACCCTGCTGGGCGGGCTGCTGCTGACCGGGGTCGACCTGTGGATCAACCGCCTGACCGGCGGCTGGTCGCCGTTCGGCGCCCTGAGGCACGGCAAGACCGACGCCGAGGCCACCGGCCTGGCCAAGGACTTTTCGCCGATCGCCTATCCCAAGCCGGACGGGATGCTGTCGTTCGACAAGCTGTCGTCGGTCTATGTGTCGAACACCAACCACGACGAGGACCAGCCCAGCCACCTGAAGCTGAAGGACCCCTCGGTCCCCATCGCGGTCAACCTGCCGCTCTATGCCGAGCCGGCCCAGCGCTATTGCCCGGCGGGGGTCTACGAGGTGGTGGAGCGCCAGGGCGAGCCGACCTTCGTCATCAACGCCCAAAACTGCGTCCACTGCAAAACCTGCGATATCAAGGACCCGTCGCAGAATATCGTCTGGACCACGCCGGAAGGCGGGGGAGGCCCCAACTACCCGAATATGTAGTCCGCCCAACATTTGCCGCGCCAAATGGGCCATGGTCGGGGGACCGGCCTTGATCCACGGCTGGAAACGACGGAACCTAAGATCATGTCCAAAGCGTCCCGCCTGCTGCTGCTCTCCGCCGCCCTGCTCGCTCCGCTAGCCGGTCTCGCCCTGTCGGGCTGCGCCGCGGATCCGGCCAGGGCCCCGCTCGCCGCCATCCCGTCGGCCGGCGCCGCGATCCAGGAGGACGACTCCCCCAGCTCCAACTACGGCCTGTTCCTGGCCGGCGAGGCCGCCCTGCACGGCGGACGGCCGGAGGATGCGGCGCGGTACTTCGCGCGCGCGGCCCAGGGCGCCGGCGACCAGGCCGCCGCCGACCAGGACCTGATCCGCGAGAAGGCCTTCGAGGCCGCCGTCATGGCCGGCGACATCGACCGAGCCTCCGGCCTGGTTCCCGCGGACCCCGCCGGTCCGGCGCCGGCCCAGCGCCTGGCGCGGCTGGTGCGCGCGGTGGACGCCCTGTCGGAGGGGCGCAACAAGGAAGCCAACGCCATCCTCACCGCCCCCGGCGGCGGCGCGGCCTTCAACGGCGGGATCACGCTGCTGAGGCCCTGGGCGGCGGCGGCGGCGGGCGACCTCCAGGGCGCGGTGACCCAGCCGGGCGCCCCGGCGCCGCGGCTCACCCGCCTGTCGGCGCAGGAAAGCCAGGCCATGCTCTACGAGCGGGCCAAGCGCTACGACGAGGCGGAAACCGACTACAAGGCGCTGACCGGCAATCCCCAGCTCGGCGGGCTCTATGTCCTGTCCCACGGCGCCTTTCTGGAGCGGCGCGGCCGGGCCAAGGAGGCGGTGGCCCTCTATACCGACGCCCTGCAGCGTTCGCCCAACGACCGCGATCTCAAGCGCGCCCTGGCCCGCGCCGGCGCGGCCAAGCGTCCGCCGGCCATGCTGACCCTGAAGCAGGGGGCGGCCAAGGCCATGACCGCGGCGGCCGAACTGGCCCTGGTCGACAAGCAGATCAACGAGGGCGACATCTACCTGCGCCTGGCGCTCAGGCTCGATCCGCAGCGCGACGAGGCCTGGGTGCTGCTGGGCGACATCCGCGCCGCGTCCGACCAGCAGCAGGCCGCCCGCGACGCCTACGGCCATATCGGTCCGAGCTCGCCCAACTGGCCCGAGGCGCGCCAGCGCGTGATCGCCAGCTACCAGGCCGAAGGGGACAACGAGACCGCCCTGAGGCTGGTGTCGGACCTGATCAAGGTCGAGCCCAGCGACCGGGACGCCTTGATCGCCCAGGCCGACATCCTGCGGGCCACCGACCGCTTCGAGGAGGCGGTGAAGGTGCTCGACAAGCTGATCTCCGACAATTCCGGCGGCCCGGCCGGCTGGGCGCTGTATTTCGAGCGCGGCACGGCGCTGGACCGCGCCGGCCGCTGGGCCGACGCGGAAAAGGACCTGCTCAAGGCCCTGACCCTGCAGCCGGACGAGCCGGACGTGCTCAACTACCTCGGCTATTCCTGGATCGTACGCGGCGAGCGGACGCAGCAGGCCCTGGGCATGCTGCAGAGGGCCTATCTGGCGCAGCCGGATTCCGGCGAGATCGCCGACTCCCTGGGGTGGGCCTACTACAACATGGGCGACTTCAAGCAGGCCGTGCAGCGGCTGGAGCGGGCGGTCTCGCTCAGCCCGGTCAGCGCCGAGATCACCGACCACCTGGGCGACGCCTACTGGCGCGCGGGGCGCAAGACCGAGGCCCAGTACCAGTGGACCCGGGTGCTGACCCTGGCGCCGACGCCCGAGCTGAAGACCGCGGCCGAGCGGAAGATCACGTCGGGCCTGACGCCGGCGGTCGCGGCGAGCACGCGTTCATGAAGCTTGGCATGAAGCTTGGCATGAAGCCCCGGCGTGGGGCCCTGGCATGACGGCTACGGCTTTCGCCGCGGCCAAGGTCAACCTCTACCTTCACGTCGCCCCGCCCACCCCGGACGGTTATCACCCCATCGCCAGCCTGATGGCCTTCGCCGACGTCGGCGACGAGGTGTCGGCCGCGCCTGCCGAGACCCTGTCCCTGGCCATCCGGGGGCCGTTCGGCGCCGGGCTGTCGGCGCAGGACGACAACCTGGTGCTGCGCGCGGCGCGGGCGCTGCTGGCCCATGCGGGGCGCCCGGACGCCGGCGCGCGGCTGGTGCTGACCAAGGCGCTGCCGATCGCGGCGGGCCTGGGCGGCGGCTCCAGCGACGCCGGAGCGGCGCTGCGGCTGCTCGACGCCATGCTGGGGCTGAGCCTGGGCGAGGACCGGCTGGAGGCCGTGGCCGCCGAGATCGGCGCGGACGGCGCGGCCTGCCTGCGCGGCCGGATGCTGGTGGCGCAGGGCAGGGGGGAGCGGCTGTCGCCGGCCCCGGCCATGCCGCCATTGCCCGCCGTGCTGGTCAATCCGGGCGCGCCCTCGCCCACGGGCGCGGTCTACCGGGCCTACGACGACAGCGGCGCGCCGGGCGACGCGGACCGGCCGGAGCCGCCGGTGCTAGACACCGTCGCCGCCGCCGCCGCCTGGCTGGCCGGCTGCCGCAACGATCTGGAGCCGCCGGCCCTCAAGCTCGAGCCGCGCATCGGCGAGGCCCTGGCGGCGCTGGCCGCCGCCCCCGAGAGCCTGCTGGCCCGCATGTCGGGGTCCGGGGCGACCTGCTTCGCGCTGTGCGAAACCATCGGCGCCGCGCAGACGGTGGCGGACCGGCTGGCCGCCCGCCACCCGAGCTGGTGGGTCAGGGCCTGCACCCTGACCTGAGCTCCATTT
>JAQGII010000116.1 GCA_028291305.1 Caulobacteraceae bacterium | reverse complement strand
ATCCTGGAAGGGCGCAAGCCCTAGAGCCTTTCCGGTTCAAATGGAATCAGTTGAACCGGATAAAAAGGCTCTAAATCATAGCGGTAGAGCACGTCGGGCGGCGAAACCGGTATCCACTTTCGCCTGACGTGCTCTAGAACGCCGGGGCCTCACCGCGCGAGGCTGCAGCCCAGCGCGAGCGCCAGGCCGGCCACGGCGCAGGCGAGGTACATCCAACCGGGAAGGCCGAACAGAAGGCCGACGAGGCCATCAGACCGATTCGGGTTGTCTTTCCTGGCGCGAGATCGGAGAGGCATGACGGCGCTCTATCTGTAACGACTTCTGGTACGGTCAGACACCTTAGACGCGAGTCCATACACGTATAACGAGAACTTCAATAGTCATAGGGGAAGATTTCAGGTCTTTATCGGCCGTTCTTACCTCTGCAGTCTGGTACGGCCGTCCGTTTCCTGTGCAGGCGGCTGCGAGGTGGCGGCCCCCGCCTTGCCGCCGGAGGCGGCGGACGGCCGTGGTTGACTAGGGCGGGACGCACCGACACCATCGGCGACGCCGGTCCTGGCCGGTGCGGCCAAGACGATCCTTCATGAAACGCACTTCGGGGCCGTCGGCCCTGCCTGGTTTGAGCCCCGCCCGGGCCGAGCAGCCCGTCCCTTTCCTCGGCGCGTTCAGTCCCGCCGTCCTGTTCCAGACCGCCCGGCAGGCGCACCAGGCCGGAAGGCCGGACGAGGCCGAGCAGGGCTACCGGCGGGTGCTCCAGATCACGCCGCGGGACGCCAATGTGCTGGCCCATCTGGGGACCCTGATGCTCGAGCGGGGACGATGGGAAGAGGGGGTGGGCGTGCTGGACGCCTGCCTGGCGGTCGATCCGCGCCAGCAGGCCATGCTGACCAACCGCGGCAACGCCCTGATCGAGCTGGGCCGCTTCGAAGACGCCCTGGCCTCCTACCAGGCCGCCATCGACCTGGAGCCGGACGCCGCCAAGCCCGGGGCCTACAACAACCTGGGCGCCTATCTGCAGAGCCTCGGGCGCTCGCAGGAGGCGGTGCAGGCCTATGACCGGGCCATCGCCCTGGAGCCGGACACGGCCGAGGCCTGGGGCAACCGCGGCATCGGCCTGACCTCGCTGGGCCGGTACGACGAGGCCCTGGCGGCGCTGGATCGCGCCCTCGCATTGAACCCCGGCTACGTCGACGCCATGACCAACCGGGGCATCGCCTTCTATCTCGCGGGGCGGATGGAGGAGGCGCTGGCCGCCTATCGCCAGGCGTTGGCGATGAAGCGCGACGGCGCCGAAATCCTCAGCAACATGGCGCTGGCGCTGCAGGCGCTGGACCGCCTGGACGAAGCCCTGGCCTGTTGCGACCAGGCGATCGGGCTCAACCCCGATTTCGCCGAAGGCCTGGTCAACCGGGGGATGGTGCTGCAGGCGCAGGCCCGCTTCGACGAGGCCGTCGCCGCCTACGACCGGGCGATGGCCATCGCCCCCGATTTCGCCGATCCCTATTGGAACAAGGCCCTGGTCCTGCTGCTGCAGGGCGATTTCGAAGCCGGCGGCCAGCTCTACGAGCGGCGCTGGGACCGCACGGACGCGCCGCCAAGCCCGGCGGTCGGCGACGTCCCCCTGTGGCTGGGGCAGACCCCGGTGGCCGGCAAGACCATCCTGCTGCACGGCGAGCAGGGCCTCGGCGACACCATCCAGATGCTGCGCTACGCCCCTCTGGTCGCGGCTCAAGGCGCCAGGGTCGCCTTGAGCGTCCAACCGGGGCTGATCGAGCTCGCGCAGCGCATCCGGGGCGTCGACAGGATCGTCGACGCCGGGACCGCCGCCGACGGCGTCGACCTGCACTGCCCGCTGATGTCCCTGCCGCTGGCGTTGGGGACCACGCTGCCGACCATTCCCGCCGAGGTCCCCTATCTGGCGGCCCCTGCGGCCAAGCGGACCGAGTGGGCGGCCCGGCTGGGCCCCGCGACCCGCCCCCGCATCGGCCTGGCCTGGTCGGGCAACCGCGACCACAAGAACGACCGCAACCGCAGCATGGCCCTGGAGACGCTGCTGCCGCTGCTGGCGAAGGACACGGACTACATCTCGTTGCAGCGGGAATACCGGCCCGCCGACCAGGCCCTGATGGCGGCGGACGGCCGCATCCGCGACGTGGCCGACCAGCTCGAGAGCTTCACCGACACCGCCGCGCTCATCGAGCACCTGGACCTGGTGGTCTCGGTCGACACCTCGGCGGCGCACCTGGCCGGCGCCCTGGGCAAGCCGCTGTTCGTGCTGCTGCCGTGGGTCCCTGACCACCGTTGGCTGCTGGAGCGCGACGACAGCCCCTGGTACCCGACCGCCCGCCTGTTCCGGCAGCAGCGCAGCGGCGACTGGAGCGGCCCCCTCGAAGCGCTCGCCGCCGCCCTAGGCTAGATCACTTCGGCCAGCGGGCGAGCCAGTCGGCGAGGGCCTGGGGCGACATCGAGCCGGCGCTGGACAGGGCGAATACGTCGTCGCGGTTGAGCAGCTTGTCGCGGGTCGGATCGACGACCAGCAGGGTCGGCACGCCCGTCAGCCGCTTGGTGAAGCCGTAGTGCGCCGGCACCTGCAGGTTGCGGTCGAAGCGGCCCACGTCGACGGTGACCACCTCGTAATGCTTGTCGACGAAAGCCCGGATCGGGGGCAGTTCGGTGGTTCCGGCCAGCACGCGGCAGTCGCCGCACCAGTTGCCGCCCAGGTCGATCAGCAGCAGCTTGTGATGCGCCCTGGCGCGGGCCATGGCCTTGGCCACCTCGGCATTGGCGTCGGCCGCCTCGTCGTAGGGGTAGGGCAGGGGCGTCTTCAGTTCGGCGAAGCTGGCGATGCCCGCCTTGGGCGGCGTGGCGGCGAAGGCCTGCGTGGCCAGGATGCCGCTCAGCAGGAGGACGGCGAGAACACGGGGCATGGCGGGCTCCAGGCGGCGGCGCTGGACGGGCAACGCCGGAGGGCCTTTATAGGCCCGGTCGCCTCCTGCGCCCTTCGACTTTATCTGCGGCCGACCCGGACCTTCGCTTATGCCTTCGACGCCAGCGCCTTCCCCCGACGATCCGCCGCCGCAGGGCGGCTGGGCGCTGGTGGTGCACGGCGGGGCCGGGGTCATCACCCCCGCCGACCTGTCGCCCGCCCAGGAAGCCGCCTATCGCGGCGCCATGGCCAGGGCC